>NZ_JBLRVY010000023.1:0-192845 GCF_048159485.1 Streptomyces sp. 4F14 | reverse complement strand
CCGTCTCGATGTCCATGGGTTCGCGGCCTCCTTTTCTTCTCGTCTTCTCGGGTGGGTGGTGCGGTCAGATGACCTTGGTGAGCTCGCAGGTGTTCTCGCAGCTGTAGGTGCACGAGAGCGCGCAGGTGTACGTGCCGCACTGGTCGCGTTCCAGGTCGCCGACGTAGAGCCGCGCCTCCTCGCCGGCCAGCAGCTGAAGGGCGTCGGGGTCGATGGTGGTGTCCATGTCTTCGGGTCACCTCCCCTCGGGCGTCGGGCCGGTCACCGGTTCAGCTGGTGACCAGACAGGTGTGCTCGCAGGTCTGGGCACAGGTGGCGCCGCAGCGCTCCTGCTCCAGGCCGCCACCCCCGTACAGGCGGCTCTCCTCGGCGCTCAGGAGCTGGAGCGCGTCCGTCTCGATCTCCATGGGGCTGTGACTCCTTCTTCTCGGGTAGGTTGCGGGTACGGCCGGGCGCGCGTGGACTGCGCGCCCGGCCGGTGCGTCACTTCATGAGGCTGATGTCGCAGCTGATGTCACAGCTGTAGCTGCACGTCAGGGCACAGGTGAACGTCCCGCACGCGCCGTCTTCGAGGTCGCCGATGTACAGCCGCGTCTCCTCGCTGTTCAGCAGCTGAAGAGCGTCCAGGCCCAGGTCGATGGTGGATTCCATGTCGTAGGTCACCTCCTCTCGGGTGTCGTCGCGGTCCTGCCGGTCACCGGGTCAGCCGGTGACGGTGCAGGAGATGCCGCAGCTGGCCTTGCAGCTGACGCCGTCACAGGTGATGGCGCAGTCGTCCGGCTCCAGGCCGCCGAGGTACAGCGACGTGTCGGCGGCGCCGAGCAGTTGGAGCGCCTCGATCTCCAGTTCCATGTCCATGAGTTCACCCCCTCTCCGGGTGTCGCGGTCAGTGGTGTGCCACGGCCGCGAGGAGCGGCCGGTGTCCCTGGCCCGTGGACGCCCCGCGCAGGGGGTCCGGCCGGGTCAGGAAGTCGGTGATCTCGCGCGGCTGCGCGGTGCCGGGCAGGGTGTTGAGGGCCGCGTGCCCCCGGTCGGCGGGCTCCCGGTAGGTGACGTGGCCGTGGCCCGCGTCGATCAGCCGGTGCGCCAGCGCCCGTGACTGGGAGACCGGGATGGTCTCGTCGAGCCGTCCGTGCAGGAGGAGCACGCCGGTGCGGATGCGCGGCGCGAGGCGCAGCAGGTCGCGCGGCCCGAGGGCGTCGTCCACGTCGCCGTGACCCACCAGGCGGTCGATGAGGTTGCGGGTCGGCGTCGGCGCGTCCGCGTACAGCGCCGGTACGGACGTGAACGGTGCCACGGCCACGCAGCCCGACCAGCCGTCCGGGTCCGCGGCCGTCGCGAGCAGGGCGAGGAAGGCGCCGTAGCTGCTGCCGTGGACAGCGGGCCGGGGTGCGTGCGGTCCGCGCGTCTCGTCGACGTGGGCGCGCAGCGCGCGGAGGTCGGCGAGGTCGGGGCCGCCCCACGCACCCCGGATGGCGTCCGCGTGGGCGCGGCCGTAGCCGGTGCTGCCGCGCTGGTTGGGCGCGATGACGGCGATACCGGCGTCGGCGAACGTCTGGAGCAGGGGGTCGAAGCCGAGCGTCCAGTGCCGGTCGGGTCCGCCGTGCAGGGCGATGACCAGCGGGGTGCCGTCACGCCAGTCGGGCCCGTACACGACGGCTTCGACGGGGCCCTCGGCGCCGGGCAGCCGCTCCAGGCGGGCGGGGTGCCGGCCGGTCTGGGCGGGCGCCGTCCGCAGGGCGTCCGCCCCGGGCGGCGCCCAGCCGAAGACGGTGGGCCGGTCCGGCCCGGAGTACGCCAGCCACAGCCCCCGGTGGGTCCAGGCCGCCTCGGGCCCGAGGACGCCCGGAGGCGCCGTCACCTGACGGAGGACACCGGACTCCCCGTCGTACAGGGCGAGTTCGGCGCCCGCCCCCCGGTTGACGGCTACGGCGACGAGGTCGCCCGTCGGGTCCAGGGCGAGCGGGGTGACGGTGGTGTCCGGCGTGCCCGGCCCGTCCAGGAGCCGTACGCCGCTGTCGCTCGCCACGGCCAGGCGCAGTCCGGCGCCGGTGTCGGCGGCGAGGAGCACGCGGCCCGCGCGGGAGGACAGGACGTGGCGGGCTCCGGTGCCGTCCGGGGTGAGCGGGGTGACGCGGTCGGGGTCGATCCGCAGGGGGGTCGGGGTGCCGTCGACGACCGCCGTCACCGCGAGGAAGGAGCCGACGGGCGCCGCGCCGCCCAGCCGTCCGGGCAGCCGGGTCACGGGGGTGAGCCAGGGTTCGTCGTCGCCGACCCGGTACACCGTGGAGTGCTCGTCGGGCCCGTAGGTGATCGCGGTGGCGATCCAGCCGGGCAGGTCGAGGCCCGGCAGCAGGCGCAGCGGGGCGGGGCAGGGGCCGAGGGGGCGGCGGGCGCCGGTCCGGTCGTACAAGTCGATGCGCTGGGCGCCGCCGGGTTCGTGCCAGGAGAGCAGGGCGCGGCCGTCGTCGAGCGCCACGCACTGGGTGAGGGGCAGGTCCTTGCCGAGGGGGGTCCGCAGTCGTCTGCGCGGGCCGGTCCCGGTGAGTTCCCAGGTCTCCAGGTGGCGGGCGCCGGTCTCGTCGTGGGCCAGGCAGACCGCGCGCAGCCCGTTCGGGGAGAACGCCCGGCTGCTGCGGTACAGGGTCCGCGGCGTCATGCCGGCACCTCCACCCGTGCGGGGCTCCCGGCGCCGTCGAGCAGGAGGCGCGGGCCGCCGTGCCGCAGGCGCAGCAGGAAGGAGACGGTTCCGGCGAGGCCGACGCCGTAGTCGACGGTGACGCGCGCCCCGCTCTCGTCGGGCAGCAGCGCACGGCCGTCCCGCAGGGCGTGCCGGGTGTACAGGGTGGCCGCGAAGTCCTCGGCCATCGCCCGGTACGGTCCGCCGAGGGCCTGGTCCATGTCGAGGAGGAAGTCCCCGTTGCCGGCCAGCCCGTGGCAGACGGCCGTCCCCGTGAACCAGCGGGCGCGGTGTACGGCGGTCGCCGCCTCCTCTGCCAGCTCCCTCAGCGTGTCCTCGCCCGTGGCCTGCCACAGCCGGAGCAGGAAGGTGCCGACGCCGGAGGCGCCGCTGCACAGGTGGAACCGCATCCCGGTGCCGGGCTCCCCCGCGCGGTCGGTACGCCAGACCGCGCCGCCGGGGCCGCGTTCGGCGGCCCGCGTCAGCGTGTCGCCGGCCTCGCGGGCCAGGTCGAGGAGGTCCGCGCGGCCGGTGGCCAGGGCGGCTTCCAGGAGGAAGGCGCCCACACCCGCCACGCCGTGGGCGTAGCCGAGGTGGGTGATCCCGGCGAGCGCGGAGTCGAAGTCGGCGGGGACGGGCCAGAACACGCCGTCGTCACCGCGTACGGCCGCCTCCGTGAGGCCGTCGGCACACGTCGCCGCGCGGTCCAGGAACTCCTCGCGCCCGGTCGCCCGCCACAGCCGCAGCTGGGCCAGACCGGCTCCGGCCGCGCCGTGGAACACGTCCGGGTTGGCCCAGCGCAGGGGCAGGGCCAGCGCCAGCTTCTCCGCGCGCTCGGCGAGGGCGGGGTCGTCGAGGTGCCGGGCGGTGTCGTGGAGGGCCCAGGCGGTGCCCGCGCGGCCGAAGTAGAGGCCGGGCAAGGGGGGTTGGGCTTCGGTGAGGTCGAGGCGGGCGGTGAGCCAGGTGGCTGTGCGGGCCATGGCTTCCCGCAGGTCGGGGCGGGAGAGGACTGTGTCGGCCTGGGCGAGCGTCAGGAGGACGCCCGCTGCGCCGTGCTGGACGTTGCAGGGGTCCGTGCCGTCGCCGAAGGGCGTGGTTCGCCAGAGGCGGTCGGCGTCCTCGTCGGCCATGGTCGCCAGCGTGTGGGCCAGTCCGTCGTCGATGAGCCGGTCCATCGGGGCTCCGCCGGGGTGCATCGGGGACACGGAGAGACGGGGTGTCAGGTTTTCCAGCCAGCCGCTGAGCCGTTCCGTGGACCAGCGGGCCGCCGGTTCCCCCGCGCACAGTCCGCGTACGGCCGGCGCCAGTGTGCGGGCCGTCGTGTTCTGCGCGTCGGTGAGGGCCAGGACGCCGTCGAGCCGTTCCACGACCGTACGGCGGTCGGCGGGTTCGTCGGGCGTGAAGGCGGGGCCGACGCCGGTGGCCAGGAAGAAGAGGGTGGCGCCCAGGGCGAAGAGGTCGACGGCGGGTCCGGGGACCGGGCCGTAGCGGGGGCCGTCGACGTACTCGGGGGCGCCGTAGCCCGGGGTGTAGGCGCGGAGCCCCCACTCCCCCGGGCGGGCCACGAACTCGGGGTCGATCAGGCGGAGTTCGCCGTCGGGGGTGACCATCACGTTGTTGGGGGTGAAGTCCCGGTAGACCAGGCCCCGTTCGTGGATCTCGCCGAGCAGGCGGGTGAGGCGCAGGGCCAGGGCGCGGACGTCGTCGAGGGGCAGCCCGGTGCCGAAGTCCGGCAGGGCAGTGAAGCGTTCGCTGGTCCAGCGTGCCAACGTCACGCCGGGTACCAGGGTCTCGACGAGGAAGGTCCGGTCCTCGTGGTCGAAGAGTTCGACGAGGTCGGGGCCGAGGCCGGACAGCGCGGTGAGGCCGGCCGCCTCCGCGCGCAGTCCGTCCCGCGCGTCGAGTCCCGTGTACCAGCTGCCGACGTGCGCGCGGGCCTCCTTGACGATGACCTCGTCACCGGTCTCCCGGTCCAGCGCGCGGTAGACACCGCCGCGCGCGGAGTGGCGGATCGCGTCGTGGACGGCGTACCGGTCCCGCAGGAGCACCTGCCGGGGTGCGCTCGGCGCCTTGCCGGGTCTGCCCGGCGGGCCCGGGAACGGCAGTTGCGCCCAGGCCGGGGGTGAGAACCAGGGGTTGCGCAGGTCCTCGACCGCGCTGCCGTCGGGGGCCTGGAGTCTGGCTTGGTGCACGCCCTCGTTGCTGACGTGCGGGACACCGTTGAACGCGCCGTAACGGTAGTGGACCAGGCTGCCCGGACGGTAGGGGCGGTCGGACAGGATGCGGGGGCCGGGCAGCCCGGCCGTCGCCCGGTCCAACTCCTCGGCCAGGGTCCGCAGTTGGTCGTCGTCGTGGGGGTAGGCGGTGATGAACTTGCCGCACTGGGCGCGGTCGTAGCGGATGCCGGTGAGTTCCTCGACGTGCTCGGCACGCGCGGCGAACTTGAACGGACAGCCGTGGCGCACCAGCACCCGCGTGGCCCGCGCCAGTACCTCCGGCGCGGAGAGCGGGGTCGCGGAGACGTGCAGTTTCCAGCCCTGCACCCGGCGTGCCTGCTCGGCCGGCCCGACCCGGCACCAGAAGCCGCCCTCGACCGTCTCCCAGTCCGGCACGCCCTCGTCGTCGAGCACGACCCGCACCAGCGCCCGCAGCGGGAAACCCGCGTTCCCGGCTCCAGGGTTACTCAACGGCATGGGGGCTCCAAGGTCGGACGGACGGGCGAAGAAGGAGGGGAAGGGCGGAGGTGTACTCCGCGCCTCTGCCCTCTGCTCCTGCGAACAGGACCGATTCTTCGCGCCGTCGCGGACGACAGCATTGGGGAGATCCCTATCGAGTTCCGCGTCCCCCTGGAGGGGGTTCCCTCCTGGTCACCCCCCTTCGATCACCCTCTTGACCCCCGTCACCGTCCGCTCCACGTCCCCCGCCAGCTTCGCGTTCCACTCCGTCACGAACCGTTCCCGGCCCGCCTCGTCGAGGGACGCGAAGATCTTCGAGAGGCCCTCGGTGAGGCGGCCCAGCCGGTAGTGGTGGACGAGGGTCACACCCCCGTCGGCCGGGGAGATCTCGAAGGACCAGGTGCTCTCCTGGGGCCGGCCGTCGCTCGTGAGGATGATCCAGCGGAACACGGCGCCGGGGACGGCCTCGACGACCTCGGAGCAGGTCGACCACTCGCCCCGGATGACCGGCGCCCACGGCACGGCCTCGGCCCCGCGCAGGTTCCTGCCCTCGAAGACCGCGCCGACGGTGGCGGGTTCACCCTTGATCCAGGTGCCGCCCCGGCACTCGGGGCTCCACTCCCCGCTGCGCCCGAGGTCGCTGACGACCTCGTACACCCGGTCCGCGGAGGCGGCGACGAAAACCTCGGCGCGCACCTGGAATGTGGTGACTCCGGGGCGGTCGTAATCAGTTGCCATGTCACTTTCCCGTTCTGTACGCGGTGTTGTTCACGCAGGGTTGTTCACGCAGGGATATTCACGCGGTCCGCTGGAATTCCCGGTCCCCGTGCAGCCATTCGACTTTCCCGTGGAGTTCGTCGGCGCTGAGCGCGGACAGTTCGGCGTTGCGCGCCTTGGCCGCGACCCCGGCGGGGTGGTAGACCTGCCGCCCCATCTCTCGTGCGATCAATTGCGCGCGGGCGGCCCGGCCCTGGCGCAGCGCGGCGTACGCGGCGAGGCGGGCCGGCAGTGCGTCGGCGGAGACCTGCGGGCCGAGCAACTCGCCCAGCAGGACGGCGTCTTCGAGGCTCTGGCAGGCACCCTGCGCGGCGTACTGGAGCATGGGGTGCGCGGCGTCGCCGAGGAGCGCGACCCGCCCGTCGGCCCAGGTGTCGACGGGGTCCCGGTCGCAGAGCACCCACCGCCGCCACCCGTGGCCGAGCCGCAGCAACCGCCCCGCGGTCTCGCCGAGTTCGGGGAACTCCCCCAGGACGGTGCCCCGTTCGACGGCTTCTCCGGCGACGGCGGTCACGGCGCCGTCGTCGCGGGTCGCCGCGAGGTTCAGCTCCCGCCCCTCGCTGATCGGGTAGTGCACGAAGTGCCACAGCGGCCCCGCCCACAGGCACACGGCGTTGGCGCGCAGCTCCTCGGGCACCCGTTCCATGGGGATGACGGACCGGTAGATGGTGTGCCCGGACACGCGCGGCTCCCCGTCGCCGAGGAGCTGTCCGCGTACGGCGGACCGGATGCCGTCGGCGCCGATCACGGCGTCCCCGGTGACGCGGGAGCCGTCGGCGAGCACGGCCCAGGCACCGTCCGCGGACTGCCCGTACCCGGTCACCGGGGCGCCGGTGACGAGTTCCACGCCGGGCCGCTCGCGGCATGCTTCGAGCAGCGGCCGGTAGAGGTCGGTCCGGTGCACGACGGCGTAGGGGTTTCCGAACCGGCGCCGGTAACCCCCGGTCAGCGGCATGGAGTTGATGAGTTCGTCGGTGGTGCCGTCGTAGAGCCGCAGCTCGTCGACGAAGACCGAGCGGGCCCGGACCTCGGCGCCGACGCCGATGCGGTCGAGGGCGTGGTAGGCGTTGGGGGCGAGCTGGATGCCGGCGCCGAGTTCGGTGAACTCCTCGCGCCGTTCCAGGACGGTGACCCGGTGGCCGTGCCGGGCGAAGGCCAGCGCGGAGGCGAGCCCGCCGATCCCGCCGCCGACCACGACAAGGTGTACCACTGCACGTCTCCTCACGATGGACGACTCACACTGAAAGGTCGGGGCGGACGACGAGCCGCCTGCCGTGCAACTCGCCTTTCTCCATCCGCAGATGGGCATCGGCCATCGCACCGAGCGGCACCCGCTCGATCCGCCGGGACCGCAACCGCCCCGAGGCGGCGAGCCTGTTGACGCTCACCGCCGCCTCGGCGAGCTGGCCGGTCGTCGCGTGCGAGATGACGAACCCGAGGATCGAGGCGTCCTTCTGGTAGAACGGCCCGACCGGCAGCACGGGCCGCGCGGCCACCCCGGCGAGCAGCACGATCCGCCCCCGGGGTGCGATCAACTCGACCGCCTGGTCGAGGTCGTTGGCGCCGAAGGTGTCGATGTGGACGTCGACGGTGCCCCGCAAGGCCCCCAACTCCGGTTCCCGGTAGTCGAGTACGACGTCCGCCCCCAACTCCCGTACGTACTGGGCGTCCTGGGCGGACGCGGTCGCGATGACCCGAGCGCCCGCTTCGACGGCCAGGGTCACGACCGCGCTTCCGACGTTCCCGGCGGCCCCCGCCACGAACACCGTCTCGCCGGGCCGCACTCCCGCCCGCGTGAACAGCGCCAGGTAGGCCGTACCGCCGGGGTGCAGGACGGTGACGGCATGCTCCGGGTCGACGCCGGGCGGGAGGCGGTAGAGGCGGTCGGCGGGGACGACCGCGCGTTCGGCGGCTGCGCCCTGACGGCCGCCGTGGCCGAGGCTGTTGGTCCACACGCGCTCGCCCGCCGCGAACCCGGAGCCGGCGCGCACGACCGTACCGACGAGATCGCGGCCGACGATCAGCGGGAGCGGGACGGGGGTGCGGAAGCGGCCGGAGCGTACGAGGGTGTCGACCGGGTTGACCGTGGTGCACTCGACCTCGACGAGGACGTCGGTGGGTCCGAGGGTCGGCTCGGGCAGTTCGCCGTGGCGGATCTCGTGGGACGGCCCGAATTCGGTGATGTAGGCGGCACGCATGGAGTCCAGACTGTCGGCGGGCCGCGTGCGGGGACACGGGGCACTCCGGAATTCGTCAGGTCCCGCGGGCACTTGATTCATCCCGGAATTCCTCGTCGACGTGCTCAGGCCCCCGGCAGCCATTCCACCCCGTCCCAGAATTCCAGCTGCCGCAGTTTGGAGGGGTGTTCCACCCGGGGGCCCTCGTCGCCGCCCAGCACCAGCGCGCTGGGCGTCCCCGGCTCGTACACGGGCCACCCCTCCCCGGGAGCCTCCCCCCGCACGAACGACGCCACCAGGTCCACGAACGTGTCGGACACCCGCCGCTCCACCGGCCCGTCCCCGAACTGCCCCACGAACAGCGGATGCGCGTGGGAGCCGAACAGGAACTTCGACGTGGCGTCGTGCGGCGTACCGAAGTGCGGTGCCCGCACCGGATGCGCGAACTCCATGACGTACTGCGGTGAGGCCCTGCGCATTGCGTGCCGTTGGGCGAGCCGGACGATCTGGTAGCGGAAGACGGCGTCCCCCCACACCTCGGTCCACAGCGACAGCGGATCGACGGCCCGCCCCTCGTCGAGCGCGGCCTCCCGGTACGCCTCGACGCACGCCTCGGCCGAGCCGTCCTCCACGACGGGCGTGCACTTGAGCATCACCTCCCGTACGGCGTCCCGCAGTTGACGCGCGTTCGTGGGCGTGGGCGGCGCGGGCGGGAACGACACGCTGTGCGGGTCGGTGAAGAAGGAGCCCTCGGTGCGGTTGTGGATGGACATGACCGGTATCGAGGGAACGACAGGGTTCTCCCCCACCCCGGTCGACGCGTCCGGCACAGGCCCTCGGTACTCCCGCCCGCTCGCCAGCACACGTGAAGCGGGCGCCCCTTGGAACAACACGTTCCACGCCGCCGACAGCGCCTCCGCCGGCACCGTACACAACCCCCGTACGCTCACCCCGAGTTCGCGGGCGAGCCGCTCGTACGCCTCGGTCGCGTCCCCCGGTGTGAGCCCCAGCGCGGGTGTCCAGGGCCGGCTGGCGCTGATCGCGATGAGCCTTCGCGCGATGCCCCGGGTGTCGTCGGCGTCGGTCAGCAGCCGTGCGGTGACGGCCCCGGCGGAGGTCCCGCACAGGGTGATGGCCCCGGGGTCCCCGCCGAACGCCTCGGCGTTGTCCCGGACCCAGCGCAGCAGCAGGGCCTGGTCCTGGAGCCCCCAGTTCGCGAACCGCCCGGTGCCGGGGTCGGTGAACGCCTCGTGCAGCCCCCAGCCGAACGCCCCGAGCCGGTAGTTGAAGTTGACGACGACCATGTTCCCGAGCGCGGCGGGCTTCGCCCCGTCGAAGGTGGGCGCGCTTCCGGAGCCGACCTGCCAGCCGCCGCCGTGCACGTACACCAGCACGGGCAGCCGGCCCCCCGGATCGGGCGTCCACACGTTCGCGTACAGGGCGTCCTCCGAGCTGCCGGGGACGCCGGGCTGGAGGAAGGCCGGGGAGAACGCGGTGGCGTCGCGAACTCCCGTCCAGCCGGGGGCGGTTCGCGGCGAGGCGAAGCGTTCGGCGACGGCGTACGGGATGCCCCGGAACACGTGCAGCGGGCGGTGCCGGTACGTCTCCAGGGTGCCGCGCAGGTCACCGCCGTGGGTGCGGACGACGGAGGCGGTCGTGAGACCGGAGGTCATGATGCCAGCAACTCCCGTACCCGCCCGAACAGTTCGTACTGCCGGAACGGATCGTCGTCGTCCTCCCCGAACGGCACGAGGACGAACCGCTCCGCCCCCGCGTCCCCGTACTCCCGCAGCCGTTCCGCGATCTGGTGGGGTGTCCCGGCGACCCCGACGTCGCCGGAGAGGGCGCGCGGCATGCGGTACTGGGCGGTGAGGCGGTCGGCGACGCGGGACGAGGCGGCGTGGTCGGGGTGTTCGAGCAGGCGGACGTGGAGGTGGATGCTGATGCGGGGCGTCGGCACGCCGTGTTCCGCGGCGAGGGCGCCGAGCCGGCCGGCGCAGCGGGCGATCTCCTTCGGCGGTTTCATCGAGGCGAGCCAGCCCTGTCCGTGCGAGACGACCCGCCGCAGCGCCTGTTCGGAGCCGCCGCCGATCCAGATCTCCGGCGCGGGCACCGCCGGGTTCAGGGCGACGGAGGGGTTGCCGGGCAGGTCGGTGAGGGTGGTGCGCTCCCCGGCGAGCAGGCCGGGCAGGAGGTCCAGGAGCCGTTCGGTACGCCGTCCCCGGGCCCGGGGGGAGACTCCGGCGGCGCCCCACTCCTGGGGGTCGCCGGTGCCGACGCCGACCCCGAGGACCGTACGCCCGCCGGACAGCCGCTGGAGCGTGCCGACCTGCTTGGCGGCCCAGGCGGCGGAGCGCAGCGCGAGCAGCATGACGCCGTACCCGACCTGGATACGGCTGGTCGCGGCGGCGGCCGTCGCGAGGACGAGCGACGGGTCGAGGGTGGGGTACGGGGCGGCGAGCCGGTCACCGGCCCAGACGGAGTCGAGCCCGAGCTGTTCGGCGTGCCGGGCGACGGCGGCGAGGTCGAGGTCGTCCCGGTAGCCGGGGACGGAGTTGACGGGCAACTGGGCACCCACGTGAAGGGTCATCGCCGCCCCCGCTTCCCGCACACGACGTGAAGGGTCATCGCCGCCCCCGCTTCCCGCACACGACGTGGAGAGTCATCGCCGCCCCCGCTTCCCGCACACAAGCCCGCTTCCGTACACAACGTCACAGCTCAACGTCAGCCCCGCTTCCCGCGCACAAGCACAGCGCCGAGTTCCTTCTCCAGCCGGTTCAGGTCGCCCTCGTGCCCGTGCGCGGCGATGTGCCCGTCGGGCCGTACGAGGTGGTAGCCGAGCCGCCGGCAGCCGGTGGCGTGGGCGAGGGTCCGGGCGGGGACGGTCACCACCCGCACCTGGGGCCAGCGGTCGGCGATGTGGCCGACCTCGGTGTGCCAGTTCCCGGCGCCGAGGGTCGTGCCGGTGACGGCGAGGGTCCACCCGCTCATGCCGTACGCGAGGACCTGCTCGCGCGGGAAGAGCCCGCCGACGCCGGTCCCGCCGGGGAGTTTCGCGCGCGCCCGGCACGGCGAGGCGCCGGAGGGGAGCTGGGTCTCGCGCGAGACGGGGTGGCTCTGGCGGCGTCCGGCGAGGACGGGGGCGTACAGGCGGGAGGCGGCGCCGGTACGTTCGGCGAGCTTGAAGCCGGCGTCGCGCATCAGGACGCGGGCCCGGCCCTTGGCCATCCACGCCTTGGTGTGCAGGTCGGTGTCGCGGACGCTGCGCCGGGTCGCCTCGAAGCGCTCCGGGCCGTACGTCTCCAGGAGTGAGACCGGCGATGTCCCGCCCAGGACAGCCGCGAGTTTCCAGCCCAGGTTGTGCGCGTCCTGGAGGCCGTTGTTCATGCCCTGTCCGCCGGCCGGGCTGTGGACGTGCGCGGCGTCGCCGATGAGGAAGACGCGGCCGAGCTGGAAGTCGGTGGCGAGGCGGGCGTGGACGCGGAAGACGGTCGTCCACACGGGCTCGGTGATGCGGACGCCGCGCGGGCCGCGCTCGGTGACGATCTCCTGCATCATCTCGACGCCGGCCGTGCCCGCGCCCCGCGGCAGGACGGACAGGAAGCGGTAGACGCCGCCGGGGTGCGGGACGACGGCGAGGGTGCCGGACGGGTCCTGGTAGTAGAGGATCTCCTCCGGGTCGAGGTCCCCGTCGGCCTTGGCGTCGACGAGCGCGAACTCCAGCCCGTACGTGGCCCCCTGGAACCCGATCCCGAGCTGTCCGCGCACCGCGCTGCCCGCGCCGTCCGCGCCGACGACGTACGACGCGGTGGCCCGCTCGACGGTGCCGTCCGGGCCTTCGAGGACGGCGGTGACGCGGGCCGTGCCCTCGATGCGGCCGCTGTGGTCGACGCCCTCCAGGCACAGCAGGCGCACCCCGCGCTCGACCTTGCCGCCGAGGGCTTCGAGGCGTCCGGTGAGGATGCGTTCCGTCTCGTACTGGGGCAGGACACGGGCCGCGTGCTGCTGCGGGATGTGGAACGAGGCGAGGTGGCTGCGGTCGGAGAAATAGCTGAGCGTGCGGATCGTGCCCGACACGTCGTGGACCGCGTCCCGCAGGCCCTGGTCGGCCAGGATGTCCATCGCGCGGGGGTAGATGGACAGCGCCCGGGGGACGTTCATCGGCTCGGGGGCGGCGTCCACGATCCGGACGCGGACGCCCCGGCTCAGCAGCTCGCAGGCCAGGAGCAGGCCGGAGGGCCCGGCACCCGCGACCAGGACGTCGGAGGTCTTCTCTGTGGACACGCGCTTCCCTTCAGGAGTGGTCCGGCATCGGGGGCAGGTGGGGGAGGCGGTCCAGCTCGATGCCGAACCAGCGGCGGCAGGCGGCGGGGAACGCCTCGTCGTCGAGGACCTCGCGGACCCGCTCGCCGTCCTCGACCCGGGTGAGGGTGCGGTCCAGGAGGGAGACGCGGCCCGCGTCGGTGACGATCGACGCCCACACCGAGCCGCCGGTGACGGGCGATTCGGGGGCGCTGGAGAACCACCACAGGGTGGGCTCGAAGTCGCCGGGGTCGCGGGGGCGGGTCTCCAGGCGGACGCGGGGCACGCCGTCGTGGACGATGACGACGTCGCCGTACTCGCCGTCCACGACGAGGTATGCGCCGTTCTCGTCCTGCTGCGGGCCGCGTTCGCGCAGGCGCAGGGGGCGGCGGCTGGCCCAGCGGAAGCCGACGTCCACGAGCCAGGGCTCGGCGTCGATGGTGACCTTGAGCATCATGTGGCCGCCGTGCGCGCCGAGCAGGGCTCGTCTGCCGTCGTGCAGGGTGCGGCCGGGGAGCAGGTCGACCTGGTAGCCGAGGCCGCGCAGCAGGACGGCGAAGGCGGTGTTCAGCTCGTAGCAGCCGCCGCCCCGGCGCCGGTCGACGATCTTCTCGACGACGTCCTCGCCCATCCGGACGGGGACGCCGAGGTTGAAGTCGATCGTCTCGAACGGCACGGTCCGCTGGTGGCGGTCCTGGAGCCGGGCGAGGGCCTCCAGGTCGGCCCGCCGGGGCCGGTCGGCACCGATGCGCCGCAGGTAGGCGTCCACTCTCGTCCTCCTCTCCCGCCCCGTCAGCATCTGCCGGTTCCGGGAGGGCGGAAAGGAGGGCGGGGAGAGTCCGTCAAGTAACCGTCGAGTCGGTCCCGTAGAGCCGCAGGAACGTGTCCACCCCGTCGACCACGATCGAGTTGACCTCCGCGTCCGGCAGCGGCAGGGCGCCGTAGAAGGTGCGCTGGTTGACGTCGGTGATGGTCAGCAGGTTGAAGTGGTTGGCGGCGCGCTCGGGGTCGTCGAGGGCGAGGAGCCCGCGTTCGGCGATGCGGCGCAGGTAGGGGGCGAGGCGCTTGTGCGCGGAGAGCGGGCCGACGTCCCGCCATGCCTCCAGGACGTCGAAGGGGATCCGGGACGCCTCCGCCTCGATGGTGCGGACCAGGGCGAAGTGGTCGGAGAACGCCGTAACGGCCGCGACGCGCTCCAGGCCGAAGGCGATCAGGTCCTCGCGGATGTCGACGATCTTGCGGAGGTGGCGCTCCAGGATCTCCGCGATGGCGGCGGTGACCTGCTGGGCGCCTTCCACGGCGACCGCCTGGAAGAGCTGTTCCTTGTCGGTGAAGTGGTTGTAGATGGTGCGGTTGGAGACGCCGGCCTCCAGGGCGATGGTGTCCACGCCCGCGCGGGTGTAGCCCTCGCGTCCGAAGACGGTGCGGGCCGCGCGCATGATCGCCCGGCGCTTCTCGGGCATGCCGCGACGGGTGTCCGTCGTCGTCCCCGTCGCCATGGCAGTCCCTCCGATCAGCGGCAGATCCGCAGCGTACCGGGCGCCCGGAAACCTCCGGTCTACGCCGTTGGACCTACATCCATCGTCGCATTGTTTACAGCCATCGGTGTAATCCATACTCTGGCCGCAGTAGTTCGCCCTCTGCCAGCGGGCCGGCGCTGCTGCGCCAGGTCCCCACAGAGAGGCTGTCAGCCATGCCCCGTTCCGCACCGAGCACCTCCGTGCAGACGCCCTCGCCGACCCCCGGCCGGCCCCGGGTGGCGGCGCTCGCGCTGGGGCTGCTGGCCACCCCGACCGCGCTCAGCTCGAACGCGGCGACGACGACGCTGCCCGACATCGCGGACAGCGTCGGGACGTCCCTGTCCACCACGACCTGGATCGCCACCGTCTTCGGGCTCGCGATGGCCCTCGGTACGCCGATGGTCGCGGCGCTGCTGCGGCACCGGGGCGTGCGGGCCGCCGTCCTGGTCTGCTCGGCGCTGGTCGTCGCGGGGACGCTGACCGTCCTGTTATCGGACTCGCTGCCCGGGCTGCTGGCCGGGCGGGCCGCGCAGGCGTTCGGCGGGGGCGGGTTCATCACCACGGCGATCAACCTCGCCGGTACGCCCGCCCGGATGGGCGTCGTCACGGCGGGCAGCGGCATGCTCGGCGCGCTGGGCCCGCTCTCCGGCTCCCTCCTCAGCGACCACGTCTCCTGGCACGCGGCCCTGTCCCTGTCGGCCCTCGCGCTCCTCGCGGCCCCGTACGTCTACCTCCGCGCCCCCGAGTTCCGCCCCGCCGAGAAGCTCACGCCCTTCGACGTCACCGGCGCGCTTCTCACCGGCGGCCTGATCTGTGCCCTCGTCCTGCTGGGCCGCTTCCCCCTCCCGGCGGCCCTGGGCGCGCTCGCGCTGATCGCCGCGCTGGCCGTGCGGATCCGGCGCCGCCCCGAGGGCTTCGTCCCCGCCGCCCTGCTCCGCTCGCCGGTCTACCTCACGGCCTGCCTGGTGGTCTGCGCCCTGTCGACCACGTACTTCGCGCTCCTGTACGCCGTCCCCCGGCTCCTGGACGACGCCGGCTGGAGCACCTCCTCCGTGGGCGTCGGCGTCCTCGTCGCCCTCCTCACCGGCTCGGTCCTCTCCTGGGGCATGGCCGCCTCCGCGAACCGCCTCGACCGCAGGACGGTCCTGGCGGTGCTGCTGACCCTGGGCGTCACGGCGCCGGTCACGGTGGCGGCGGGCGTACCGGCCCCGCTGATGCTGGCGGCGGGCGGGGTCGCGGTGTTCGTGGCGGCGTCGGGCCAGGCGACGCTGTCGGTGGTGGCGGTGGGCGGTGCCCCGGACCGGCTCCGGACGACGGCCCTGGGCCTGTTCACGCTGTGCTACCAGCTCGGGGCCGGTTTCGGCCCGGCGATCGTGACGCTGCTCCCGGCCTGACGGCGGCCGTGGAAACACCCCCCACACTCCTCCCCCCACACCCCAGGAGTCTCCATGAGCACGCTCGTCCAGGAAGACGCGGCCCGCACCGTGTGCGCCGCCGTCTTCGCCTCCCTCCCCCGCCGCGACCAGCGCCGGCGGGCCGAGGAATACGTCCAGGGCCTCCTGAAGACCCCGGGCCGCAAATCGTTCCGCAGCCTCGCCCAGCACACGGGCGGCGACTCGGCGGCGGAACAGCGCCTGCACCACCTGGTGACCGGCTCGACCTGGGACTGGCGGCCCGTCCGCGCAGCCCTCGTCGAGTGGCTCACGGCGACGAACCCGCTGTCCGCCTGGGTCGTCCAGCCGATGCCCCTGCCGCGCGGCGGCGGGCAGTCGTTCGGCGTCTGGTTCGTCTCCCCGAGGGTGGTGACCCCGGTCGCCTGGCACCCGCACCTCCCGGACGACGGCACGGCCCCGGACGAGACGTACGAGGACGCCGTGACGGCCGCGGTCCTGGAGGCGACGGAGTCCGCGCGGGCACCGCGCCGCCCGGTGGTCCTGGACATCACCGACGTCGACGCCCCGAACGCCCTCACCCGCCTCCCCCTCGCGCAGCTCCCGGCCATCGCCCGCACCCGCGCCTCGGCCCCGCTGCGCACGGCGGACCCGGCCCTCCCGGGCTACGGCGCCGGCCCGCGCTCGGCACGGGAGACCCTCGCCGCGGTGACGGCCCTGCGCCGCCCCGTGGAGTGGTACGACGGCTCCCCCGCGCCGTCGGTCTCCCTCGCCGCCGCCGTCCCCGTGACGACCCCGGCCCGCAGACCGGCGCTGCTGCTGGGCGAGTGGACGGACCCGCGCAGGCCGCCCGCCCACTTCTGGGTGACGAACATGCGCCTGCCCGCCCCGGTCCTGCTGCGCCTGACGAAGCACGCGGACCGGGTGAGCCGTACGGCGGCGACCAGGGCGCGGCAGACGGGGCTGAGGGATTTCGCGGGCCGTTCGCCGGCCGGCTGGCACCGTCATCTGACGCTCGCGTCGGTGGCCTGCGCGGTGGCCGCGCTGCCGGTTCCCGGGACCTGACGAACTGCTTTCGGCCGCGTTGCCCGGCCTCCGCCGCCCCCTCCAGGATCCGGCGCATGGCCACGGATCGCACCGCACTCACCCCGTCACCGCCGAGGGACCCGCAGTGGGGCGGGCACCTGCTGGATCTCGACGCCTATCTGGCCCGCATCGGCCACCCGACGACCCCCGTCACTCCGGAGTCCCTGCACCGCGCGCACAAGGCGGCGATAGCGTTCGAGAACGTGGACGTCGCCCTGGAGCGCGGTATCTCCCTCGGACTCCCGCACATCCAGCGGAAGTTGGTGGCGTCGGGCCGGGGAGGCTACTGCTTCGAGCACAACCTCCTCCTCGCCGCCGCCCTGGAGGCGACGGGTGTCCCGGTGACCCGCCTCCTGGCCCGGGTCCGCCAGGGCAAGAAGCTGATCCGCTACCGCGCGCACACGACGCTCCTCGTGGACATCGACGGCGAGACACACCTCGCGGACGTCGGCTTCGGCGCCGAGAGCCTGCTCGCCCCGCTCCCCCTGGTCGACGGCGCGACGCACACCGAAGGCGGCTTCACCTGGCGGCTGGTGCGCGAGGGCGAGGACTGGGTGCTGCAAGCCCTGCACGACGACGGCTGGTTCGACCTGTACGCGTTCCGCCCCGAGCTGCACCACGCGGTCGACTTCGACGTCTCCAACCACTACACGGCCACCCACCCGCGCTCCACGTTCACCGGGAAGCTCGTCGCGATGCGCGGCGACGGACACAGCCAGCAGACCCTGGTGAACAGCCGGTTGACGACCCGGTACGCCGACGGCCCCACCGAACAGGCCGACCTGAGCGGCGACGAGGTGATCCGCGCCCTGCGCGAGACCTTCGCGATCCGGCTGGCCGACTCCGACGCACGGCTGCTGACGCGGCGGCTGTCCACCACCTTCGCACGTCCCCAGGAGGGATGATGGCGCTCCACCTGCCCGCCAGCAAGAAGCCGCTGAGGCTCGGCCTGATCCCCGAGGAGGCGGCGGCCCGCCACCCGGGTGTGCCGGTGACCCTCGACCACGACATCGACTCCGTCCCGGAGGCGGGCCGCGAGCTGACGTTCGCCTCGCTCGCCGACCTCGTCGACGACCTGGCCGCGCGGCTGTGGGCGGCGGGCGTGCGGGCCGGCGAGCACCTCGCGCTGTACAAGACGCACAACTTCGACATCTACCTCCTGGCGTGCGCGGCCTCCCGGCTCGGCGCGGTGCCGGTGCTGCTGTCCCCGGCGCTCGACGGGACGACGGTCCGTGCCCTCCTGGACCGCCTGGAGCGCCCCAACCTCCTCACGGACGAGGCCAAGCTGGGCGACGAGCTGGCGGACCTGCCGCTCGCCGAGTCCGCGTCCCGGGTGATCGTCCCGCGCGGCGACCGCCCCGGCACGCTCTCCCTGGAGTCGCTGGCCGGCTCCCCGCGCCGGACGCCGGTCCGCCTCGACGGGGACCAGCCCGCGCTGATGACGCACACGTCCGGGACGACCGGGGTACCGAAGCTCGTCGTGCACACGGCGCTGTCGCTGCGCGGACGGTACCGGCCGCAGGAGCACCTGGTCGCGCTGATCCGGCGCCGGGAGACGTACGCGGTGCACGTGTCGTTCGTGCACTCGCGGATGTACATGGCGCTCGCGGTGATGCTGGAGCACGGCATGCCGATCGTCGTCATCGACGACAGCGCGCCGGAGCGGGTCGCGCCGCTGCTGGCCCGCACCCAGCCGGGGATCATCGAGACGCACCCCAACACCTTCGTGGAGTGGGAGGAGTTGGTGGACCACCCGCTGCGCCCGCTGTCCGGCGTCAAGTACTACAGCGGCACGTTCGACGCGATCCACCCGCCGACCATCCACAAGCTGCTGTCCGCGTCCCTGCGCAGCAACCCGATCTTCTTCCAGTTCTACGGGCAGAGCGAGTGCGGTCCGCTCGTCGCGCGCTGGTACACCCGCAAGAACGCCCTGACGGCGAACGGCCGTTGCCTCGGCTACCCGCTGCCCGGCATGACCCACGTCCGGGTCGTGCCGCGCGAGGGACGGCGGCCGTCGAAGAAGACGCCCGGTTTCATCGAGGTCATGAGCGACGGCCGGGCGATCACGTACTACGCCGAGGACGAGCGCTACCGGCAGGAGTGCAACGGCCGTTGGTGGCGTACGGGTGACGTCGGCTACCGGGACCGGTGGGGGCGTGTGCACGTCCTGGACCGGGCCGTGGACGTCATCGAGAACGTCGACTCGACGCTGGAGGTCGAGGACGCGGTGCTGGGCCGCCTCGACGAGCTGATCGAACTGGTCCTGGTCGCGGGCCCGGCGGGCGACCCGGTCCCGGTGGTCTGCACGAAGAACAACGCCCCGCTGGACCAGGCCCGTTGGCGGCGCGCGGTGCGGGACTTCCCGCAGCTCTCCGCCCCGGTCCAGCTCCCCCTGGACGAACTGCCCCGGACGGCGACGATGAAGGTGCAGCGCCTGGAGCTGGCGCGGCGGCTGCGGGAGCGCCTCGAACCGGCGTGACCCCTCCAACGCACGAAGCCCGCCCCACGGTTGTGGGACGGGCTTCGGTCCGGAGCGCTGGGCCGGCCTTGCACCTGCATTTCCCCGCAGGAAGCGGGGCGTCTTTCCTTGGACCACCAACGCATCGGCCGTTTCCCCGAGTTGGGGCGCTGGCCGCAAGATCAATCATAGGGCACCGCCGGGGGTGCGCGCGACCATGGTTGGATCGGCTGTGTGACGCGACGGATCTTCATCGACAAGCAGAGCCCGAAGGCGTACCACGCCCTGGTCCAGACCTCGGAGGCCGTCCGGGCGACAGCCGCCGAGGCCGGCCTGCCCCGCACGCTGGTCGAACTGGTCAACCTCCGGGTCTCCCAGCTCAACGGCTGCGCCTTCTGCCTGGACGTCCACACGAAGGCCGCCCTGCGCGAGGGCGACACCCCGCGCCGGCTCGGCGCCCTGGCGGCCTGGCGGGACACCGAGCTGTTCACCCCGGAGGAGCGCGCGGCGCTGGCGCTGGCCGAGGTGACGACGCACACGACCGACGCGGGCGCGCAGGAGGCCGCGTACGCCGAGGCCCGCGAGGTGTTCAGCGACGACCAGCTCTCGGCGGTGATCTGGGCGGCGGTGACGATCAACGCCTTCAACCGGGTGTCGATCATGAGCAGGCACCCGGTCCGTTGAACGCCTTCGACCGGAGCCTGCTGGGGGACCTCCGGGGCCGCCGCGTCCTGGACCTGGGCCGAGAGACGTACGGGGCGGAGGCCGACGCCGTCGAGCACCTGCGGCGCGAACTCGCCGCGTACGACGTCGTGTACGCGGCCGATGCGCTGCCGTCCGTCGATCCGCGGCGGCTGCTGCCCGCGCTCGCCACGGCGCTCGCACCCGGCGGGATCCTGTGCTTCTCGGTACCGGACGGCGAAACGGCTTCGTGGGAGCGGCTGTTGAGCGATCACGGACTGGTCGTGGACCACACCGCGCACGGCGTCGTCCGCGCCCGCCGCCCGCTGCGCACCGGCTCCCGCCCCCGGACGAACCTCCCGCCCACCCCGCACGCGGCGATCGGCGTCGGCGCGATCCTGTACGGCCCCCGGGGCCTCCTCCTGGGCCGGCACCAGCGCGGCACCTGGGAGCTGCCCGGCGGCACGGCGGAGCCCGGCGAGTCGCTGGAGGCCACGGTCGTACGGGAGTTGCGGGAGGAGACCGGTATCGAGGCGGACGTGCGGGACGTGCGGCTGCTCGGGACGTCGCTCGACGACGTGGACGGCGTCGTGCGGATGACGGTCGGTGCCGTGGTCGGCGACTGGCGCGGCGAGCCCCGCGACCAGCCGGGCGAGCGGGTCGGGGACTGGCGCTGGTACCCCCTGGACCGGCTGCCGCCGTCGCTGTTCGTGTGCAGCGCGCAGTCGCTCACCGCGTGGCGCCCCGGCCTGCCCGTCGACCACCCCCCGGCACACTTCACGCCCTACGCCGGATAGCCCTCGCACAGCTGTCCTTTTCTCACCCGTTCTCGTGGGTTGACCTCGCATTTCCCGCTCCGCGCCCCGTCGCCGTAAGAACATTCCGGCAACGGACGAACAGGGGGGCGACGGGTGCGACGACTGACCACTTTCCTGACGGTGTGCGTGACGGTGGCGGGCGCGGCCCTCGCGGGTGCGCCACCGGCCGACGCGGCCGTGGCGCCCGGGGTGACGTACCGCCAGTACGACATCGAGGGCGCGGCGGGAACGGCGCACGCGCATGTCCTGAGCGTCGACCTCTCCGACCCGCACGTCCGGCTGGGCCTGTTGCACCCGGGGGTCGTCGCGGGGCGGGCGCCGGTCTCTCGACTGGCTGACGCCCAGGGTGCGTTGGCCGGTGTCAACGGTGACTTCTTCAACATCGCCGAGGACCAGCACCCGGGCGTCCCGGCGACCGGCGCGAGCGTCGGGCCGGCCGTCGCGGACGGCGAGTTCCTGAAGGGCGCGGTCCCCGACGGCCAGCGTTTCGGCCCCACCCCGCCGCGGGGCACGAACACGCGTGACGTCGTCGGCGTCGGCCTCGACGGCCGCGCCCGTCTCGGCAGCCTGCCGTTCACCGCGACGACCAGCACCGGCCTGCCCGTCTCCGGCCTCAACCAGTACGCGCTCCCGGCGGACTCGGTCGGCGCGTACACCTCCCGGTGGGGGAACACCCCGCGCACCAGGGCGACGTGCGGCACCGACACGGACCGGGCCGCGCCCTGCACGGCCGACACGTACGAGGTGACGGTGCGCGGCGACCGGGTCGTCTCGGGCTCGCCGACCCCCGGCGCCGGGTTCATCTCCCCCGGGACCACTGTCCTGTTGGGCCGGGAGAAGGGCGCGCAGCGACTGCGTGAACTGACCAAGGGGCAGTACCTGCACGTGCGTTACCCCGACGAGGTCGAGCATCCCGCGTTCCGCTTCGCGCTGGGCGGCTACCCGATCCTCACCGCCGGCCGCCCCCTCCCGGGCCTCGACACCAGAACGTCCGCCGTCCGCACGGCGATCGGCATCTCCGGGGACGGCCACCGGGTCCACCTCCTCGCCCTGGACGGCGCCCCCAAGTACCGCAAGGGCCTGACGGTGGCGGAACTCGCGGGCGCACTGCGGGAGTTGGGGGCGACGGAGGGGTTCAGCCTGGACGGGGGAGGGTCGACGACGCTGGTGGCGAGAGCGCCGGGAGACAGCGGAACGACGGCCCTCAACCACCCCTCGGGAGGAGCGGAACGCCCGGTCCCCAACGGCATCGGTGTGTTCGCGGGCTAGAGCGCTAGGGCCGGATCCCCGCCACCAAGTCCGCCGTCGCCGTCAGCCCCCCGTGGATCGTCGGCGCGATCCTCGTGCTCGCCAGGAAGAACCCCAGCAGCAGACAGGTGACGACGTGCGACACCTTCAGCCCCCCGTTGCGGACGAACACCACCACCAGAATCAGCAGCAGCACGACCAGGGAAATGGACACGGCCAACGCCAACCTCCTCCGCTACGTCCGCTTTCGCGGCGTTCGGCCGCAAGTGTGGCGTAACGGAGGGGCGAACCGGCTGAGTGACCTGTCCCTCGAACGGGTGGTTACGCGGCCTTGTGGGTGTCGAGGAAGGATTCGAGCCCGGCGAGGTCGTCGGTGTTGAAGTAGTCGACGCCGGCGGCGAGCAGCTCGGTCCACAGGGCGTCCCGCGCGGGCCCGGCGAGGTCGGGCGTGGCCCAGAACCGCACCTTCTGTCCCCGCTCGTGCGCGGCGGAGACGATCCCGCGCAGCCGCTGCCGCTCGGCCTCGGGGAAGGCGCCGACCCCGAGCCAGGTGAAGTTGAGGGTCCAGTTGTCGCTGATGAGCGGGATCAGGGAGGCGGGCGCGGCGGTGCCGAGGTCGGCGAGCCGGCCGTCGTAGAAGGCGCGGCGGACGGTCTGCGCCTCCAGGGGCCCGCGTGCGGCGCGGTCACCGGAGATGACGGCGGTGACGGCCCCCTTGCGGACGCGGCCGTGGGCGTAGGTGGTGAACAGCCCGGGGTAGCGCCGCAGATGGCGGTCCAGCTCCAGGTAGGTCGAGGACCCCTCGGTCTTGATGTCGATGAGGAGCTGAACGGGCCTGCGCCAACCCCGGTACACGGAACCGTGGTTGGCCTTCACGCGGGCGGCGAGGGGGTCCAGGTAGAGGGATTCGAGCGTCCGGGTGGGGTCGAGGTCGCTCACCTCGTGGCCGATCAACAGCTGGTCGCCGACCAGGAAGATGTCCGCCTCGACACTCCCGAACCGGTGGTCGAGCGCGTCGAAGAGCGGACGGGCGTGCTCGTAGTCGTTGTGGGCGTGCGCGCGCCACAGCGGCTCCCGGCGTCCGGGGTGCCGTTCGGCGGCGAGCGCGCTGACGCCGGGCAGGGCGACGGTGCTCGCGAGGGCGGCGCCGAACGCGCCGAGGGCTCTGCGACGGGTGGTGAGGGCCATGCGCTGCTCCCTGTCTCGTGGGGGTCCCCCGCGAGTATGCGGGCGTGGACACCTCAAGAGGAGGAAGCGGTACAGGAGTTGGCCGGACGTTCACCGGGACGCACGAGGGCAAACGGAAAAGCCCGCCCCAGGTGGGACGGGCTTCACCGGAAGGGAACCTACGGTGCCTGGAGGTCGACGAGTCCGGCGAGAGTCGTCCGGTGCGCGCCGGCCGTCCCGTACGCGATGGAGTCGGCCTTGGCCCGCTTCAGGTAGAGGTGGGTCGGGTGCTCCCAGGTCATGCCGATCCCGGCGTGCAGTTGCAGCGCCTCCTCGACGGCGCGGACGGCGACGGGCGAGGCGTACGCCTGGGCGACGGCGACGGCCACCTCGATGTCCTCGCCGGTAGCCAGCGCGTCGGCCGAACTCCGGGCGGCCGCGCGGAGGTTGACGACCTCCAGCCACACCTGGGCGAGCCGGTGCTTGAGCGCCTGGAAGCCGCCGACGGCCCGGTTGAACTGCTTGCGGTCCTTGAGATAGCGGACCGTCTCGGTCAACGCCCAGTCGGCGACGCCGAGTTGCTCGGAGGCCAGCAGTCCGGCGGCGGAGCGCAGCGCGCGGTGCACGGCGGGCGCCGAGTCCCCGACGCGTCGCCCGGGAGCGCCGTCGAGGGTGACCGTGGCCAGCGGCCGGGTGAGGTCGAGGGAGGTCTGCGGGGTGACCGTCGCGTCGGTGGCCTCGACGGCGTACAGTCCGCCGTCCTCCGCCGGCACCAGCACCACATCGGCGGCGGCGAGGTCGGCGATCCCGGTCAACTGCCCGTGCAGACGCCCGTTTTCGAGGCGGACGACGGAGAACGCGGTGCCCGGCGCGCGGTGCAGCCCGACGGCGAGGATCCCGACGGCACGGCCCGACGCGAGCCGCTCAAGGAGTTCGGCGTCACCGCACTCCAGGAGCGCTTCGGTGGCGACGACCGCGCTGGACAGGTAGGGGACGGGGGCGACGGCCCGCCCCAACTCCTCCAGGACGACGGCGACTTCGCGGTGCGAGGCGCCCTGTCCGCCCTGCGCCTCGGGGACGAGGAGCCCGGCGAGGCCCATGTCCGTGGCGAGCAGCTTCCACAGGGCGAGGTCGTGCGGGGCGTCCGTCTCGGTCCGCGCGACGACCCCGGCCGGGTCACAGTGGTCGGTGAGCAGGTCCCGTACGGCGGACCGCAGGGCCTCTTCCTCCTCCGAGTACAGCAGGTCGCTCATCGGGCGAGGTCCTTCCAGGCGACGTTCTTGTCGGTGCGCGGCTCGGCGGGCAGGCCCAGGACACGTTCGGCGACGATGTTGAGCAGGACCTCGGTGGTGCCGCCCTCGATGCTGTTGCCCTTGGCGCGCAGGTAGCGGTAGCCGGCCTCGCGTCCGGTGAAGTCGACGAGTTCGGGGCGGCGCATCGTCCAGTCGTCGTACAACAGGCCCTCGGGGCCGAGGAGTTCGACCTCCAAGCCGCTGATCTCCTGGTTGAGGCGGGCGAACGCGAGCTTCATCCCCGCGCCCTCGGGGCCGGGCTGTCCGGCGGAGAGCTGCTGGCGCAGCCGGTCGGCGGTGAGCCGGGAGACCTCGGACTCGACCCACAGCTTCAGGAGCCGCTGGTGGAGTTCGTGCGTCCGCAGCTCGGGGCGCTCGCGCCAGGTCTTCGCGACCGGCTCGATCATGCCGCCCTCACGCGGCAGCCGCATGCCGCCGATGGCGACGCGCTCGTTGTTCAGGGTGGTCTGCGCGACCCGCCACCCGTCGCCGGTCTCGCCGAGCCGGTGCGCGTCGGGGATGCGGACGTCGGTGAGGAACACCTCGTTGAACTCGGCCTCCCCGGTGATCTGCCGCAGGGGCCGTACGTCGACGCCGGGGTCCGTCATGTCGCACAGGAAGTACGTGATCCCCGCGTGCTTGGGCACGGTCGGGTCGGTGCGGGCGATGAGGATGGCCCACCGGGCGTTGTGCGCACCGGAGGTCCACACCTTCTGCCCGTTGACGACCCACCCGTCACCTTCGCGTACGGCGCGCGTCCCGAGGGCGGCGAGGTCGGAGCCGGCGCCGGGCTCGCTGAAGAGCTGGCACCACACCTCCTCGCCGGTCCACAACGGCCGCAGGAAGCGCCGGTGTTGCTCGGGCGTCCCGTACTTGAGGATGGTCGGCGCGGCCATGCCGAGCCCGATGCCGTTGCGGCGGGCGTCGTTGTCGGGGGCTCCGGCCGCCGCCAGCTCCGCGTCCACGGCGGCCTGGAGGGCACGCGGCGCGTCGAGCCCGCCCAGTCCGACGGGGTAGTGGACCCAGGCGAGCCCGGCGTCGAAGCGGGCCCGCAGGAAGTCCAGCCGGTCGGTGCTCGCGGGCGGGTAAGCGGCGAGCAACTCCCGGGTACGGCGGACGAGTTCGGCGGCATCGGTCCTGGCGGCGCCGGCCCCGGCGGCGTTGCCCTTGGCGGCGTCCGTCATCCCGCCACCTCCACGACGACGCGGCCCGTGGTGACCCCGTCGGCCAGCTTCTGCACGACACCGGCCGCCCCCGACAGGGGCACGCGCTCGCTCACCAGCGGCTTGATCGCGCCCTGCGCGGCGAGTTCGGTGAGCTGCTCGTGGCAGTGCTGGATCAGCTTGGGGTTCTTGGTGGCGTAGAGCCCCCAGTGCAGGCCCAGGACCGAGTAGTTCTTCACGAGGGCGTGGTTCAGCGAGGGGCTCGGGATGGAGCCGCTCGCGAAGCCGACGACCACGATCCGTCCCTCGAACGCGACGACCTTCGCCGACTGCTGGTACGCCTCGCCGCCGACCGGGTCGTAGACGACGTCGGCGCCCCGCCCGCCGGTCGCCTCCTTCACGGCGCCGACCACGTCGTCCGCACACCGGTCGATGACGACGTCGCAGCCCAACTCCCGTGCCACGGCGGCCTTCTCGGCGCCCCCGACGACACCGATGACCCGCGCCCCGGCCGCCTTCCCGAGCTGCACGGCCGCGCTCCCGACCCCGCCGGCGGCGGCGTGCACGAGCAGCGTCTCGCCGGCCTCCAGGCGGGCCCGCCGGTGCAGCCCGAACCACCCGGTCTGGTAGCCGATGTGCAGGGCGGCGGCCTCGGCGTCGTCCAGCGACTCGGGCGCGGGGAAGAGGGCGGCGGGGTCGGCGACGGCGTACTCGGCCAGCGCCCCGAACGGCAGCGCCGGGTTCCCGATGACCCGCCGCCCGTCCTCGGTCTCCCCGCACAGCTCGACGCCGGGCGTGAACGGCAGCGGCGGCTTGATCTGGTACTGCCCCCGGGCCATCAGCACGTCCGGGAAGTTGATGCTGGCGGCACGCACCTTCAGCAGGATCTGGCCGTCGCGGGGCGTCGGCCGCTCCACCTCGGCGAGCCGCATCACCTCGCTGGGCTCACCGTTCTCGTGCACTTGCCATGCCTGCATGTGGTGCCTCCACGGGGGACTGCGTCGTCTGACCGGGGTCGCTTCGCATACTAAGCGGTCGCTTGCATCGAGGGAACCGTCAGTTTCCCTCGGGGCGGCGCTTGGGCCGGGCCCGTACATGCATCCGCTCCCCCTGCGGCCCGAACAGGCTCAGGAACTCCACCGGCCCCTCCCCCGTGGACCCGAACCAGTGCGGCACCCGCGTGTCGCACTCCGCCGCCTGCCCGGCCGTCAGCACGACATCGTGCTCCCCCAGCACCACCCGCAGCCGGCCCGAGAGCACGTACAGCCACTCGTACCCCTCGTGACGGCGCGGCTCGGGCCGCTCGTCGCTCTGCGGCACCAGCACCTTGTACGCCTGGAGCCCCCCGGGCTGCCGGGTCAGCGGCCAGAAGGTCCGCCCGTGCCGGACGAGCGGCTCGGACCGCACCCGGGGATCCCCCGTCTTCGGCGCCCCCACCAGCTCGTCCAGCGCCACCTGATGCGCCTGCGCGATCGGCAGCAGCAGCTCCAGCGACGGCTTGCGCAACCCCGACTCCAGCCGGGACAACGTACTGACGGAGATCCCGGTCGCCTCCGACAGCCCCGCCAGCGTCACCTGCCGCTCCTTGCGGATCCGCCGCAGCCGCGGCCCCACCTCGGCGAGAACTTCGTCCGTACTCATACCGCGCATTGCATTTTCGGCAACACGGTTTGTCAACCCCGCACACACTCCCCGCGCCCGCCGGGATGTGCGCGAGCCACCCCCGTAGGACCATGGCCGTATGCTCCTGGCCCGGCTCGCCGAGGTCTCCCGGGAGGTCGCCGAGACGCCGGCGCGCTCCCGCAAGACGGCCCTGCTCGCGGACCTCTTCCGCGAGACCTCCCCCGCTGACGTCCCCGTGGTGATCCCCTACCTGGCCGGCCGCCTCCCCCAGGGCCGACTGGGCGTCGGCTGGAAACTCCTGAGCCGTACGACGGACCCGGCCCCGACGCCGACGCTCACCGTCGCCGAGACGGACGCCCGCCTCACCGCGCTCGGCAAGGTCGCGGGCACCGGCTCCCAGGCCGAACGCGCCCGCCTGCTCACGGAGTTGATGGCGAAGGCCACAGCGGACGAACAGCGCTTCCTGCTGGGCCTGTTGACCGGCGAGGTCCGCCAGGGCGCCCTGGACGCGCTCGCGACGGAAGCCCTCGCCCAGGCAACCCAGGCTCCCCCGGCGGACGTTCGCCGAGCGGTCATGCTGGCGGGCTCCCTGCAACCGGTCGCCCGAGCCCTCCTCACCGACGGCCCGACGGCCCTCGCGGACTTCCGACTGACCGTGGGCAGACCGGTGTTCCCCATGCTGGCCCACACCGCGGCCTCGGCCGAGGAGGCCCTCACCAAGCTCGGCCCCTGCGCGATCGAGGAGAAGCTCGACGGCGTCCGCGTCCAGCTCCACCGCGACGGCTACGAGGTCCACGTCTACACCCGCACCCTCGACGACATCACCGACCGGGTCCCCGAACTCACGGACGTCGCACGCCGGTTGAAGAGCACCGCGTTCATCCTGGACGGCGAGATCCTGGCCCTGGACCCGGCCACGAACCGCCCGCTCCCCTTCCAGGAGACCGCCGGACGCGTCGGCTCCCGCGTGGACGTCACGAAGGCCGCCGAGACCACCCCCCTGTCCCCCGTCTTCTTCGACGCCCTCTCCGTCGACGGCCGCGACCTCCTCGACCTCCCCTGCACGGACCGCCACGCGGAACTCGCCCGCCTGGTGCCCGAGCCGATGCGGGTCCGCCGCGAGATCGTGAGCGAAACCGCCCCCGCCGAGACCTTCCTCGCGAAAACCCTGGCCAGAGGCCACGAGGGCGTCGTACTGAAAGCCCTCGACTCCCCCTACAGCGCGGGCCGCCGAGGCACCTCCTGGCTCAAGGTCAAGCCCGTCCACACCCTCGACCTCGTGGTCCTCGCCGTCGAACGCGGCCACGGCCGCCGCACCGGCAAGCTCTCCAACCTCCACCTCGGCGCCCGCACCGCCGACGGCGGCTACGCGATGCTCGGCAAGACCTTCAAGGGCATGACGGACGCCATGCTGACCTGGCAGACCGAACACCTCACCACGCTGGCCGTCGCGGACGACGGCTGGACCGTCACCGTACGGCCCGAACTCGTCGTCGAGATCGCCTACGACGGCCTGCAACGCTCCTCCCGCTACCCGGCCGGCGTCACCCTGAGGTTCGCCCGCGTCGTGCGCTACCGCGAGGACAAACGCCCCGAGGAGGCGGACACCGTGGAGACCCTGCTCGCCGCACACCCGGAGGTACGGCCGTGAAGCGGAGCGCGGGCCTGCTGCTGTTCCGGCGCCGGGACGGCCGTACGGAGGTGCTGATCGGGCATATGGGCGGGCCGTTGTTCGCGCGGAAGGACGCGGGGGCGTGGACCGTGCCCAAAGGGGAGTACGGGCCGGACGAGGCTGCCTGGGACGCGGCTCGGCGGGAGTTCCGGGAGGAGTTGGGGGTGGCGGCGCCCGAGGGGGAGGCGGTCGCGCTCGGGGAGGTCACGCAGGCGGGCGGGAAGCTCGTCACCGTGTGGGCGGTCGAGGCGGAGATCGACCTGACGGCGTTCGCACCGGGGACGTTCCGGATGGAGTGGCCGCCCAGGTCGGGGCGGATCCAGGAGTTCCCCGAGCTGGACCGGGTCGCCTGGTACGGCCTCGACGAGGCGCGCGGCCTCCTCGTACCGGCCCAGGCCGCGTTCCTCGACCGGCTCGCGCGGGCGTGAGCTGTCCGGGCGCGGGATCCGGGAGTTCCGCAACATCACGACCGTTTGGCACGGTGTGTGACGGTTACGCGGTTACGATCGGGGCGTGAACCGGGAAGTGACACTGCCTCTGATCGTCGACGACCGGGGGGACTTGCAGGTGGCGGCGGCCGACGTGAGCAAGTTGCTGCGCACGCTGGGCGGGAGGTGGCTGCATCTCGTCGAGGCCGGGGAGTCGGGGTGGGACGAGGAGACGGTGGCCGATCTGACCATCGAGCTGGCGAAACTGGCCGACCGGATCGACGTCGCGTGCATCGCGCACAGTAGCGGGCGGTCGTCGTAGGGGGTCGCTGGAATGGAGTAGTTCCGCGCGAGATCGCCTGGCCCCCGAGTGATCGTGAGGGAAGCATCCCCTGGCGAAAGCAGGCTCGGCTCATGGCTACTTTGTGCAGGCCCTCGGTGTCGGTGCCGGAGTATGTGATCACGATGGAGGAGACGCTCCAGCTGGCGCGGGAGCGGCACGCGGATCATCCTCAACTGCCGCTGGCGCTGCGGCTGATCGAGAACACGGGGGTCAGGACGCGGCACATCGTGCAGCCGATCGAGGAGACGCTCAAGCACCCGGGGTTCGAGGAGCGCAACCGGGTCTACACAGCGGAGGCGAAGGCGCGGGTGCCGGCGGTGGTGCAGCGGGCGCTGGACGACGCGGAGCTGCTCACGACGGACATCGACGTCATCCTGTACGTGTCGTGCACGGGCTTCATGATGCCCTCGCTGACCGCGTGGCTGATCAACGAGATGGACTTCGACCCCTCGACCCGCCAGATACCGATAGCCCAGCTCGGTTGCGCGGCCGGCGGTGCGGCGATCAACCGGGCGCACGACTTCTGCACCGCCTACCCGCAGGCCAACGCGCTGATCGTGGCCTGCGAGTTCTGCTCCCTGTGCTACCAGCCGACGGACCTCGCGATCGGCTCCTTGCTGTCCAACGGCCTCTTCGGCGACGGCATCGCGGCGGCGGTCGTGCGCGGCCGGGGCGGCGAGGGCATCGCGCTGGAGCGCAACGGCTCGTACCTGATCCCGAAGACCGAGGAATGGATCATGTACGACGTCCGGGCGACCGGTTTCCACTTCCTCCTCGACAAGCGGGTCCCGGGGACGATGGAACCCCTCGCGCCGGCCCTCCAGGAGCTGGCCGGCACGCACGGCTGGGACGCCGCCGACCTGGACTTCTACATCGTCCACGCCGGAGGCCCCCGCATCCTCGACGACCTGAGCAAGTTCCTCCAGGTCGACCCCGACGCCTTCCGCTTCAGCCGCGCCACGCTCACCGAGTACGGCAACATCGCGAGCGCCGTCGTCCTGGACGCGCTGCGCCGGCTGTTCGACGAGGGCGGCGCCCCCGACCGGGCGCGCGGTCTGCTCGCCGGGTTCGGGCCCGGGATCACCGCCGAGATGGCGCTCGGACGCTGGAGCCGCTCATGACCGAGGAGACCATCGCCCAGGCGGTACGGCAGTGGCCCGCCCTCGATCTCCAGGGCACCGAATTCGACCCGGTCCTGCGGGAGTTGATGGCCGAGGGCCCGGTGACCCGGATCCAGCTCCCGAACGGCGAGGGCTGGGCCTGGCTGGTGACGCGCATGGACGACGTACGGTTCGCGGTCAGCGACCCGCGCTTCAGCCGCGAGGCCGTCATGGACCGCCCGGTCACCCGGCTCGCCCCGCACTTCATCCCCGAGCGCGGCGCGGTCGGCTTCCTCGATCCGCCGGACCACACCCGGATCCGGCGCTCGGTGGCCGCCGCGTTCACCACGCGGGGCGTCGAGCGGATCCGGGACCGCTCCCGGGCGATGCTGGACGAGATGGTCGACGCGCTGCTCGCCGAGGGCCCGCCCGCCGACCTCACGGCGGCCGTCCTCATGCCGTTCCCGACCGCCGTCATCTGCGAGCTGATGGGCGTCCCCGCAGCCGACCGGCACGTCATGCACACCTGGACCCAGCTCATCCTGTCCTCCACGCACGGCCGCGAGGTCAGCGAGAAGGCCAAGGCCGAGATGGGCGCCTACTTCGCCGACCTGATCGCCCTGCGCGAGAGCTCCACCGGCGAGGACGTCGCCTCGCTGCTCGGCACGGCCGTGGGGGGCGGGGACGTCACCCTCGGCGAGGCCGTCGGGCTCGCCCTCCTCCTCCAGATCGGCGGCGAGGCCGTCACGAACAACTCCGGGCAGCTCTTCCATCTCCTGCTGTCCCGGCCGGAGTTGATGACGCGGCTGCGCGCCGACCCGGCGATCCGGCCCCGGGCCATCGACGAGCTGCTGCGCTGGATCCCCCACCGCAACGCCGTCGGGCTGTCCCGTATCGCGACCGAGGACGTCGAGATCAGGGGGGTGCGGATCCGGGCGGGGGACGCGGTGTACGTGTCGTACCTCGCCGCGAACCGGGACCCCGCCGTCTTCCCGGCGCCGGACGAGATCGACTTCTCGCGCTCCCCTAATCCGCATGTGGCCTTCGGGTTCGGGCCGCACTTCTGCCCCGGCAACATGCTGGCGCGCATGGAGGAGGAGTTGCTCCTCGACGCGGTCCTGGACCGGCTGCCCGGGCTGAAGTTGGCGGTCCCCGCCGGTCAGGTCCCTTTCAAGAAGGGTGCGTTGATCCGTGGCCCCGAGTCGCTGCCGGTGACCTGGTGACGGGCGGCGAGGGTCTCCTCGTACCACCGGGGCACGGGCGGGTCGTCCAGACGCCGGCCCAGCGGGTGACGTTCAAGGTGACCGGGGAGCACTCGCGGATGGCGTCCACGTTCGAGGTGGAGGTGCCGCCGGGGTTCGACGTGGGGGCCCACGTCCACACGCGCAGCGAGGAGTTGTTCTACGTCCTCGAAGGCGAGCTGGACGTCCTCGCCTTCGAGCCGCGCATCCGCACACCCGACAACTGGCAGCGCTGGGAGTCGAGTTCGGGAGGCCGGGTGGTCCGCGCGACCCCGGGCACGGTCATCGTCGTCCCCCCGGGGTGCCCGCACGCGTTCGCGAACCCGACGGACGCTCCGGCGAGGATGTTCTTCCAGGCGTCGCCGCCCCCGGATCACGAGCGCTACTTCGAGGAGCTGCTGGAGATCCTGGGGAGCGGCGGCCCGCCGGACCACGAGGCGATCGAGGAGTTGCGGAGGCGCTACGACATCGAGCAGCTCACGCCTCTGAGACACCGTTAGCGGATGGCCACTCCGGAGAGGGTGCGGGCGATGACCAGCTTCTGGATCTCGCTCGTGCCCTCGAAGATCGTGTAGATCGCGGCGTCCCGGTGCATCCGCTCCACCGGGTACTCCCGCGTGTAGCCGTTGCCGCCGAGTATCTGGATCGCCTGGCCCGTGACCTTCTTCGCCGTCTCGCTGGCGAACAGCTTCGACATGGAGCCCTCGGCGGCGGTGAACGGCTTGCCGTTGATGGCCATCCACGAGGCACGCCAGACCAGCAGCCGGGCCGCGTCGATCTGCGTACGCATCTCCGCGAGCTGGAAGGCCACGCCCTGGTTGTCGATGATGGGACGCCCGAACTGCTCGCGGGTCTTGGCGTAGTCGAGGGCGACCTCGTACGCGGCGCGGGCCGTACCGACGGCCATGGCGCCGACGGCGGGCCGGGACGCCTCGAACGTCGCCATCGCGGCGTTCTTGACGCGCTCGCCCCCGCTCTTCGCCTTCTCGTGCGCGCGGGCGATCCTCTCGTCCAGCTTCTCCTTGCCGCCGAGGAGGCAGGAGCCGGGGACGCGGACGTTGTCGAGGACGACCTCGGCGGTGTGGGAGGCGCGGATGCCGTGCTTCTTGAACTTCTGGCCCTGGGAGAGGCCCTCCGTGCCGGGCGGGATGATGAAGGAGGCGTGGCCCTTGGAGCCGACGTCGGGGTCGACGACGGCGACGACGACGTGGACGTTGGCGATGCCGCCGTTGGTCGCCCAGGTCTTGGTGCCGTTGAGCACCCACTCGTCCTTGGCCTCGTCGTACACGGCGCGCGTGCGCATGGAGGCGACGTCGGAGCCGGCGTCGGGCTCGGAGGAGCAGAACGCGGCGACCTTCACGTCGTTCGCGTCGCCGTACATCTGGGGGATCCAGGTGCCGATCTGTTCCTCGGTGCCGTTCGCGAGGACGCCGACGGCGGCGAGGCCGGTGCCGACGATGGACAGGGCGATGCCGGCGTCACCCCAGAACAGTTCCTCCATGGCCATGGGGATGCCGAGGCCGGTTGCGTCGAAGTACTGCTGGGCGTAGAAGTCCAGGGAGTAGATGCCGACCTTGGCGGCTTCCTGGATGACCGGCCAGGGAGTCTCCTCGCGTTCGTCCCACTCCGCGGCGGCGGGGCGGATGACGTCGGCGGCGAAGCCGTGGAGCCAGTCCCGGACCTCTTTCTGCTCGTCGTTGAGTTCCATGGTGAACTCGGCCATGACTCCTCCAGCGCGGCGGTGCACAATGCATGTGTTACTAGCGGTAACCCAAGTGTGTTACCCGCCAGTAGGAAAAGTCAACTCCGGACGCAGGTGTTAGTTTTCGCAGGCGTGACGGAAACACCACGGGAGAGCGAAATGGACACCACACAGCGGACCGACCAGCAGAGGTCTGCTGACCGTCGCCGGCGGGAGTTGCTGGAGGCGGCGGACCGCGTGGTGCTGCGGGACGGGCCGCAGGCTTCGATGAACGCGATCGCCGCAGAAGCAGGTATTACCAAGCCGATCCTCTACCGGCACTTCGGGGACAAGGGCGGACTCTACGCCGCGCTCGCCATGCGGCACACCGACGCGCTGCTGGCGTCGCTGCGGGCCGCGCTGGACGCCCCGGCGGAGCGGCGCGAGCGGGTCGAGGCGACCCTCGACACGTACCTCGCGGCGATCGAGGCGCGGCCTCAGGTGTACCGGTTCCTGATGCACCCGGCGGAGGGGGATGTCGGACGGCACTCCGCGCCGCTGCTGAAGCGCATGGGCGAGGAGTTGGCCCAGGTCATCGAGGAGCGGTTGGATCTGGGGCCGGGTGGGCAGCAGGTGGCCCGGGTGTGGGGGCATGGGATCGTCGGGATGATGCATGCGGCCGGGGACTGGTGGTTGGGGGAACGGCCTTGTGAGCGGGCCGAGTTGGTGCGGATTCTGGCGGATCTGTTGTGGGGGAGGCTGGCGGCGGCTGGGGATCGGATCGGGGGGCCTGGTTTCTGAGCGATTCGGGGTGCGCGTGCTTCGTGGCTTGTCGCGCCCACGCGGCGGTAGCCGCAAATCGATACAGCCCCGCGCCCCTAAAGAACCTCAGCTCCCCTGAGTCCAAGAGGCTCGGCGTACCTGTCTCAACAGTCGCTTCCGCCGCCAGCCCCCCACCTGGTCCGCGTACGTCATTCCCTCCAGGTGGTCCATCTCATGTTGCAGGCACCTGGCGAAGAACCCTGTGCCCTCAACTGCAATCTTCTCCCCCGTCACCGTGTAGCCCTCGATCACCGTTTCGTCGTAGCGCTCCGTGCCCGCCTCCAGGCCCGGCAGGGACAGGCAGCCCTCCGGGCCCCGGATCGTCACGCCGTCCACACTGATGACGCGGGGGTTGACGAGGTGGCCCACGTGGCGGACCTCCTCGTCGTCGGGGCAGTCGTACACGAAGACCCGCAAGGATTCGCCGACTTGGTTCGCCGCGAGGCCGACGCCCTGGGCCGCGTACATCGTCGCGAACAGGTCCTCCACCAGGGACGCCAGTTCGGGCGTGAAGGCGGGGACCTCGGTGCAGGGCGTGTGGAGGGCGGGGGCGCCGTGCAAAGTGATGGGGCGGACTCGGCCGCGGGTGCCCGGGATGGAGCGGTGTGGCATGGCCGTAAGGGTACGGTCCTTTGTGACACGCGCATGTCGAACGGCCGTGAGACGGTGGCGGGATTCGGGAGTGCGAATGGATCTCGATAGGCTGGCCACACACCACGTTGTCGTCAGGCAGAGGCGCGGCGCGTACGAAGGAGGATCGAGGACTGATGGCAGGCAACTCGGACCCGCTCACGCCGCGGGCCAAGATCGCCGTGACCGCGGGCAAGGCGGTCGCCGCGGCGTCGCGGGCCGCCGGCCGCGGCAGCGGTTCGGTCATCGGCGGCAAGGTCGCCCTGAAACTCGACCCCGACCTCCTCGCCCGGCTCGCGCAGAGCTTGGACGTCGTCCTCGTCTCGGCCACCAACGGCAAGACCACCACGACCCGGCTGATCGCGGAGGCGCTGCGCGCGGCGGGCCCGGTCGTCTCCAACGCGCTCGGCGCGAACATGCCGGCCGGCATCACCTCGGCGCTCGCGGGCGGCTCGGACGCGCGCTACGGCGTGATCGAGGTCGACGAGAAGTACCTCGCCGGAGTCGCCCGGGACACCGACCCGAAGTGCATCGCGCTGCTGAACCTCTCGCGTGACCAGCTCGACCGCGCCGCCGAGACCCGCATGATGGCGGAGGCGTGGCGCGAGGGGCTCGCCGGTTCGAAGGCGGTCGTCGTCGCCAACGCGGACGACCCGCTGGTGGTGTGGGCGGCGTCCTCCTCGCACAACGTGATCTGGGTCGCGGCGGGGCAGATGTGGAAGGACGACGCCTGGTCGTGCCCCTCGTGCGGCGGTGTCCTCCAGTGGCCCGGCGACGACTGGTACTGCGCGGAGTGCGGTTTCCGCCGCCCGCAGCCGAGTTGGGCGCTCTCCGGTGACCACGTCATCGACCCGCACGGCTCCGCCTGGCCGATCCACCTCCAGCTCCCGGGCCGCGCCAACAAGGCCAACGCCGCGTCCTCGGCCGCCGTCGCCGCCGTGTTCGGGGTGCCGCCGCAGGTCGCCCTGGAGCGCATGTACCAGGTGCAGGCGGTCGCCGGCCGGTACGACGTCGTCCAGTTCCAGGGCCGCGACCTGCGGCTGCTGCTGGCGAAGAACCCGGCGGGCTGGCTGGAGACGTTCAGCCTGATCGATCCCGCACCGGCGCCGGTGATCCTGTCGGTGAACGCGCGCGGCGCGGACGGCACGGACACGTCCTGGCTGTGGGACGTCGACTACACGCGGCTGACCGGCCACCCGATCTGCGTCATCGGCGACCGCAAGCTCGACCTCGCGGTCCGCCTCGAAGTGGCGAACCAGCACTTCCAGGTGTTCGACACGGCCGACCAGGCGGTGGCGGCGTGCCCGCCCGGCCGGATCGAGGTCATCGCCAACTACACCGCGTTCCAGGACCTGCGCCGCCGCGTCGGCAACTGAGGGGATTCAAGCAGTGAGCGACAACCAACTGCGGGTCGTCTGGGTCTACCCCGACCTGCTGAGCACGTACGGCGACCAGGGCAACGTCCTGGTCGTCGAGCGGCGGGCGCGGCAGCGCGGTCTTGACGTGGCGCGGCTCGACGTCCGCAGCGACCAGCCGATCCCGACGTCCGGGGACATCTACCTGATCGGCGGCGGCGAGGACCGTCCGCAGCGGCTCGCGGCGGAGCGGCTGATCCGGGACGGGCACCTGTACCAGGCGGTGAACAACGGGGCGATCGTGTTCGCGGTGTGCGCCGGGTACCAGATCCTGGGCCACGAGTTCGTCAACGACCAGGGCCAGCGTCAGCCGGGCCTCGGGCTGCTCGACGTGACGACGACGCGCGGCGAGGGCGAGCGGTGTGTCGGTGACGTCCTCGCGGACATCGACCCCCGCCTCGGGCTGCCGCAGCTCACCGGGTTCGAGAACCACCAGGGCGTCACGCATCTCGGGCCCACGGCACGGCCGTTCGCGCGCGTCCAGATGGGCAAGGGCAACGGCACGGGCGACGGCACGGAGGGCGCGTACAACGACACCGTGTTCGGGACGTACATGCACGGCCCCGTCCTCGCGCGCAACCCGCTGATCGGTGACCTGCTGCTGAAACTCGCACTCGACGTGAACGCGCTGCCGCCGTGCGACGACCGCTGGTACGAGGCGCTGCGGGGCGAGCGGATCGCCGCTGCTCAGCAGCCTGCCTGAGCCGGTTGTTCATCTGCTTTTCGGGGCACCGTCAACAGCCCGTCTGACGGTGCCCCCGCGCAGGTGAGCGGGTGCGTCCAGCAGACGGACGCACCCTTCGGATCGCCCCCTTCCTGACGTTAGGGTGTGCGGGAATCGTGCCGGACGACGTGGTCCGGTCCCCGGCCCACGTGAAGAAGGTTGTTGCGGGCTATGCGCATTGGTGTCCTCACGTCCGGCGGCGACTGCCCCGGCCTGAACGCCGTCATCCGGTCCGTCGTGCACCGTGCCGTCGTCGACCACGGCGACGAGGTCATCGGTTTCCGGGACGGCTGGAAGGGCCTCCTGGAGTGCGACTACCTCAAGCTCGACCTCGACGCGGTCGCGGGCATCCTCGCGCGCGGCGGCACGATCCTCGGCTCCTCCCGGGTCCAGCCCTCCCATCTGCGCGACGGTGTCGAGCGGGCCAAGGGGCACGTCGAGGAGCTCGGGCTCGACGCGATCATCCCCATCGGCGGTGAGGGCACCCTCAAGGCGGCGCGGCTCATGTCCGACGCGGGCCTTCCCGTCGTCGGCGTGCCGAAGACCATCGACAACGACATCGCCGTCACCGACGTCACGTTCGGCTTCGACACGGCCGTCGGCGTCGCCACCGAGGCCCTCGACCGGCTCAAGACCACCGCCGAGTCGCATCAGCGCGTCCTCGTCGTCGAGGTCATGGGGCGGCACACCGGGTGGATAGCTCTCCACTCCGGGATGGCGGCCGGCGCGCACGCCGTCGTGGTCCCCGAGCGGCCCTTCGACATCGACGAGCTGACCCGGCGCGTCGGCGAACGGTTCGCGGCGGGCAAGCGGTTCGCGATCGTCGTCGCGGCGGAGGGGGCCAAGCCCAAGGCCGGGACCATGGAGTTCGACGAGGGCGGCAAGGACGTCTACGGCCACGAGCGGTTCGCCGGCATCGCCCGTCAGCTGTCCATCGAGCTGGAGGGGCGGCTCGGCAAGGAGGCCCGCCCGGTGATCCTCGGCCACGTCCAGCGGGGCGGCACCCCGACCGCGTACGACAGGGTCCTCGCGACCCGCTTCGGCTGGCACGCCGTCGAGGCCGTCCACCGGGGCGAGTTCGGCAGGATGACCGCGCTGCGGGGGACGGACATCGAGATGGTGTCGCTCGCGGAGGCGGTGGAGACGCTGAAGACGGTGCCGCAGGAGCGGTACGACGAGGCGGAGTGCGTGGTCTGAGGTAGGTGCCCCCGGTGGCGGTCGCCGCCGGGGGCAGTCCTACTCTTGTGGGGGCATATCCCCCACTATCTTGGAGCCGCTCTTATGGATCACAGCGGGCACGGCATGACGATGGATCTGCCGCCGTTCACGCTGGGGCGGGGGTTGGAATGGTCCGCTGATCCGTTCTTCCTCATCGCCTGCATTCTCGGAATCGGGCTCTACGGGTGGGGTGTACTGAAACTCCGGCGGCGCGGGGATTCCTGGTCCTGGCCGCGCACCATTTCCTTCGTGCTCGGCGTTCTCACCGTCGCGCTCGTGATGTGTACGAAGCTCAACGACTACGGCATGGTCATGTTCAGCGTGCACATGGTGCAGCACATGGTGATCAGCATGGTCTCGCCGATCCTCGTGCTGCTGGGGGCGCCGATGACGCTGGCGCTGCGGGCGCTGCCGGTCGCGGGGAAGGGGCGCAAGGGGCCGCGTGAGCTGCTGCTCGCGCTGCTGCACAGCCGGTACATGAAGGTGATCACGCACGCCGCGTTCACGATCCCGCTGTTCATCGCGAGCCTTTACGCGCTGTATTTCACGCCGATCTTCGACACGCTGATGGGGTCGAAGGCGGGGCACATCGGCATGATGGTGCACTTCTTCGCGGTGGGCATGGTGTTCTTCTGGCCGATCATCGGCGTGGACCCGGGCCCGAACCGGCCGGGATATCTGATGCGGATGCTGGAGCTGTTCGCGGGAATGCCGTTCCACGCGTTCTTCGGTATCGCGTTGATGATGGCGTCGGAGCCGATGGTGAAGACGTTCGAGAACCCGCCCGCTTCCCTCGGCGTCGACGCGCTGTCGGACCAGAGCGCGGCGGGCGGCATCGCGTGGGCGTTCAGCGAGATCCCCTCGGTGATCGTCCTGATCGCCCTGCTCTTCCAGTGGTACGGCTCGGAGCAGCGCCAGGCGAAGCGCAAGGACCGCGCGGCCGACCGGGACGGTGACAAGGAGCTGGAGGAGTACAACGCCTATCTCGCGTCCCTGAACTCACGCGCACGCTGATCTCAAGGCACCATGGAACGTGGACACGCCCTGTGGAGGGCGGCCCTGAGGAGGGTGTCGCGATGGCCGGTTCCACGGACAGTTCCACCAAGACCATGGGGGTGGTCACCGTCGGCGGACTCGTCGCGGTGACGGCCTACACGGTCGCGCTCGGCAGCAACGGCTGGCTGTGGTTCGGCTGGGTCGTGCTGGGGCTGATCACGCTGGCGCTGGTAGTGATGCGCCGGGCCTGAGGCTCACTGGGGTGCCAGTCGGGCGGCCGGGTGGACGCCCGGCTGGTACTTCGGGAGGCGGGCGGTGATCTTCATGCCCGCGCCGACGGCCGTCTCGATGACGAGGCCGTAGTCGTCGCCGTAGACCTGGCGCAGGCGGTCGTCGACGTTGGAGAGGCCGATGCCGCCCGAGGGGCTGACCTCGCCCGCGAGGATGCGGCGCAGGAGGTCGGGGTCCATGCCGGCGCCGTCGTCCTCGATGACGACGGTGGCCTCGGCGCCGGTGTCCTGCGCCGTGATCCTGATGTGGCATTTGTCGGACTTGCCTTCGAGGCCGTGCTTCACCGCGTTCTCGACGAGGGGTTGCAGGCACAGGAACGGCAGGGTGACCGGGAGGACCTCCGGGGCGATCTGGAGGGTGACGGCGAGCCGGTCGCCGAAGCGGGCCCGCACCAGCGCCAAGTAGTGGTCTATGGCGTGGAGTTCGTCGGCCAGCGTGGTGAAGTCGCCGCGCCTGCGGAACGAGTAGCGCGTGAAGTCCGCGAACTCCAGGAGCAGTTCCCGCGCCCGCTCCGGGTCGGTGCGCACGAACGAGGCGATCACCGCGAGGGAGTTGAAGATGAAGTGCGGCGAGATCTGCGCGCGCAGCACCTTGATCTCCGCCTCGATCAGCCGGGTACGGGAGTCGTCGAGATCGGCGAGTTCGAGCTGTACGGCGACCCAGCGGGCGACCTCGGCCGCGGCCCGCACCAGGACGGCCGACTCGCGCGGCGCGCACGCGACGAGCGCCCCGTGCACCCGCTCGTCCACGGTGAGCGGTGCGACGACGGCCCACCGCACGGGACAGTCGGGCACCTCGCACACCAGCCGGAACGCCTCGCCCCGCCCGGTCTCCAGCGCCCCCGACAGCCGCTCCATGATCTCGGCCCGGTGATGCGCGCCCACCCCGTCCCAGGCGAGCACGTTCTTCTCGTCGGTGAGGCACAGCGCGTCCGTCCCGAGCAGGGAGCGCAGTCTGCGCGCCGACTTGCGTGCCGAGTCCTCGGTGAGCCCGGCCCGCAGCGCGGGCGCCGCGAGGGACGCCGTGTGCAGGGTCTGGAACGTGGCGTGCTCGACCGGCGTGCCGAGGCCGCCGAGGGATTCGGGGCGCGCTGTCCTGCGGCCCAGCCAGAACCCGGCGGCGAGCAGGGGGAGGGCCGCGACGAGAAGCCCGGCGAGAAAGCCGCTCATGGACCGGGCTCCGGGGTGTGGGGGGCGGGGAGGGGGGATCCGTACGAGGGTGGCCGGCCGTGGGGAGGCGGGCTCTCGCCGGACGGCGGACGGGACTGCGGCGGGACCCGGTCACGCGGGGATCCGGCATCCGCCTCCGGCGACGCGCCCTCGGGGGGCGCTGCTCCCGGCCTGCGGTCACGCGGGGACCCGGCGTCCGGCTCCGGCACCCCGGCCTCGCTCCCGGCCCGTCCCGGCTCGCGCTCACGCGGTCGTGCCGTGTCCCGAACCGGCCACGGCCCCGTTCCCGGCGCCGGCTCTCCGCCACGCGCCGTACGCCCGGCGCCCGCCCCCTCCTCCCCCAGCTCCTCCGGCAGATGGAAGCGCGCCAGGATCGCCGCCGTCCCCGCGGGCACCCGCCCCGGGGTCGCCAGGGAGATCAGGATCATCGTCAGGAAGCTGAGCGGGACCGACCACAGGGCGGGCCAGGCGAGGAGGGCGTGGAAGGTGCCCGTCACCGGGAGGCCCGCCATCGTCGTCGCCACCGCCACGAACGCCGAGCCCCCGCCGACCAGCATGCCCGCCGCCGCGCCCGGAGGGGTCAGGCGGCGCCACCAGATGCCGAGGACCAGCAGGGGACAGAAGGAGGACGCGGAGACGGCGAAGGCGAGGCCGACCGCGTCCGCGACCGGGAGGCCGCCGACGAGGAGGCTCGCGGCGAGGGGGGCCGCCATCGCCAGGGCCGTACCGAGGCGGAAGTGGCGGACGCCGCGGGTCGGCAGGACGTCCTGGGTGAGCACGCCCGCGACGGCCATCGTGAGGCCGGACGCCGTGGAGAGGAACGCGGCGAAGGCGCCGCCCGCCACCAGGGCGCCCAGGAGGTCGCCGCCGAGGCCGCCGACGACGCGGTCGGGCAGCAGGAGGACGGCCGCGTCGGCGTCGCCGGTGAGGGCGAGTTCGGGGGCGTAGAGGCGGCCGAGGGCACCGTACAGCGGGGGCAGGAGATAGAACGCGCCGATGAGGGCGAGGACCGCGACCGTGGTGCGGCGGGCGGCGACGCCGTGCGGGCTGGTGTAGAAGCGGACGACGACGTGCGGGAGGCCCATCGTGCCGAGGAACGTCGCGAGGATCAGGCCGTACGTCGCGTACAGGGGGCGTTCCTCGCGGCCCGCCGCCAGGGACGTCGACATGCCGTCGGCGGCGCCGCGGTCGGCGGTGGGGACGTCCGCGCCGCGCGGGAAGACCAGCCTCGTGCCGCGCTCCACGCGGTGGGTGCCCATCGGCAGGCTCACCTCCGTGCCGGTGTACCGGCGGCCGTCCACTGTTCCGGTCACCTTCACGGTCAGCGGGCTCGCGAGGTTCAGATCGAGGGAGTCGTCGATGCGGACGGAGCGCTGTTCACGGAAGGCCGCGGGCTCGTCGAAGGCTTGTTTCGGACCCCCGTCGCCGTGCCAGGCCAGGGCGAGGAAGAGGGCGGGGACGAGGAGGGCGGTGAGTTTCAGCCAGTACTGGAAGGCTTGTACGAAGGTGATGCTGCGCATGCCGCCCGCCGCGACCGTCGCGGTGACGACGACGGCGACGATGACCCCGCCGAGCCAGCCCGGCGCCCCGGTGAGGACCGTCAGTGTGAGCCCGGCGCCCTGGAGCTGGGGCAGCAGGTACAGCCAGCCGACGCCGACGACGAAGGTCCCCGCGAGTCGCCGTACCGTCCTGGAGGCGAGCCGCGCCTCCGCGAAGTCGGGGAGCGTGTAGGCGCCGGAGCGGCGCAGGGGGGCGGCGACGAAGAGGAGCAGGACGAGGTAGCCGGCGGTGTAGCCGACCGGGTACCAGAGCATGTCGGGGCCCTGGACGAGGACGAGTCCGGCGATGCCGAGGAAGGACGCGGCGGACAGGTACTCGCCGCTGATCGCGGCAGCGTTCAGGCGGGGGCCGACGGTGCGGGAGGCGACGTAGAAGTCGGACGTGGTGCGGGAGATGCGCAGGCCGAAGGCGCCGACGAGGACGGTCGCGACGACGACGAGCGCGACGGCCGGGATGGCGTACGAGGAGTTCATCGGGCCCCGGTGCTCACTTGTCTGCGGTCACTTGTCTGCGTTCATTTGTCTGCGGTCATTTGTCCTCGACCAGTCTCACGAAGTCCCGTTCGTTGCGTTCGGCGCGGTGGACGTACCAGCGGGCCAGCAGCACCAGGGGGAGGTAGAGGCAGAAGCCGAGGATCAGCCAGGTCATGCGGCGGGCGCCGGGCATCGCCGCGAACAGCAGGGGCAGGGGGCCGACGAGGAGGGCGAGGACCGCGAACACGGTGAGCGCGGCGCGCAGCTGGGAGCGCATGAGGGAGCGGACGTAGGTGTGGCCGAGGGTGGTCTGCTCGTCGATCTCGGTGCGCGGCCGGTAGGCGCCGGACGGGCGCCTGGTGCGGCGGGCCGGTCCGGTGACGGTGACGCGGCGCTCGGCGGGGTCCTGGTTGGGCACCTTTCAGAGTCTCCTCGTCGGCGGCGGGCCGTAGGGCGTCTTCACGTTCTCCTCATCAGCAGGTCCCGCAGCTCGCGCGCGTGGCGGCGGGAGACCTGGAGCTCCTCGCTGCCGACGAGGACGCTCACCGTACCGGCGTCCAGGCGCAGTTCGCGTATGTGGCGCAGGGCGACCAGGTGCCGGCGGTGGATGCGGACGAACCCCCGGGAGCGCCAGCGCTCCTCCAGGGTCGACAGGGGGATGCGGACGAGGTGACTGCCCTGGCCGGTGTGCAGGCGGGCGTAGTCGCCCTGGGCCTCGACGTGGGTGATGTCGTCGACGGACACGAAGCGGGTGACGCCGCCGAGTTCGACGGGCAGGTGGTCGGGGTCGGGTTCGTGGACGGGGATGTGGGGGGCGGCGCCGCGCAGTTCGGCGACCCGGCGGACGGCTTCGGCGAGGCGCTCCTTGCGGACCGGTTTGAGGACGTAGTCGACGGCCTTGAGGTCGAACGCCTGGACGGCGAAGTCCTCGTGGGCGGTGACGAACACGATCAGCGGGGGCCGCGCGAAGCCGGTGAGGAGCCGGGCGAGGTCGAGTCCGTCGAGGCCGGGCATCTGGATGTCCAGGAACACGACGTCGATGGCCTCGGGTCCGCCGGGCCCCGACTCCAGGGCCCGGTTGATGCGGCGCAGCGCCTCGGTCGCGTCACCGGCGCCCTCGACACTGCCTATGCGCGGGTCGGCGTTCAGCAGGTAGAGCAGCTCCTCCAGGGAGGGGCGTTCGTCGTCGACGGCGAGGGCGCGCAGCATGAATGGGGAGTGTAGGGGGGAACGGGGCCTGTGCACATGTACCCGGCATCGGCGTATCCGCTGGATACAGTGCCCGCATGAACTCTGGCGACGACCTCGACCGGAAGATCATCACGGCGTTGATGGCGAACGCGCGCTCCAGTTTCGCCGAGATCGGGGCGGCGATCGGGCTGTCGTCGACGGCGGTGAAGCGGCGGGTGGACCGGCTGCGGGAGGCCGGGGTGATCACGGGGTTCACGGCGACGGTGCAGCCGGCGGCGCTCGGGTGGCGCACGGAGGCGTACGTGGAGGTGTACTGCGAGGGCGCCGCGCCCCCCAGGCGCCTCGCGGAGGTCGTGCGCAACCATCCGGAGATCACCGCGGCGATGACGGTGACCGGCGGCGCGGACGCGCTGCTGCATGTGCGGGCGCGGGACGTGGAGCACTTCGAGGAGGTTCTGGAGCGGATCCGGACCGAGCCGTTCATCCGCAAGACGATCAGCGTGATGGTGCTGTCGCACCTGCTGCCGGAGGCCCCGGAGGCGGGGGCCAGCCATCCCGCACCGGACGTGCGTGAAGAGGGCTGAACACGCAGCGATCGTGCGTCGACACGCAACGTCGGTTCCTTGTCCTGCGTACCGGTGAGTTCCTACCGTTGATCACACCTCGTAGATTTCACAGGAAATGCGGAGGAACCCCTCTGTGTCCTACTCCCGTGTGCCGCGCCCCCGGCGGTTCCTCGTCTGCGAACCCCGGCACTTCGCCGTGCAGTACGCGATCAATCCCTGGATGCACCCCGACAGACCGGTGGACGTCGACCTCGCGCAGGAGCAGTGGCAGTCGCTGATCCGCGCCTACCGCACCCACGGCCACACCGTCGACACCGTCGAGCCCGCCCCCGGCCTGCCCGACATGGTGTTCGCCGCGAACTCCGCCGTCGTCGTGGCCGGCCGGGTCCTCGGCGCCCTCTTCCACGCGCCCGAGCGGCGCCCCGAGTCCGTCCACTACGACACCTGGTTCAAGGCCGCCGGGTACGACGTACGCCGCCCCGAGTACGTCGTCGAGGGCGAGGGCGACCTCGTCTGGACCGGCCGCTACCTCCTCGCCGGGACGGGGTTCCGCACGACGCGGGACGCGCACCACGAGGCGCAGGAGTTCTTCGGCCGGCCGGTGATCGGGCTGACGCTGACCGACCCGTACTTCTACCACCTCGACACCGCGCTGTTCGTCCTCGACGACGACAACATCTCCTACTTCCCCGAGGCGTTCTCACCGGGCAGCCGCGAGGTGCTGGCGGCCCTGTACCCGGACGCGGTCCTCGCGACCCGTGACGACGCGCTCGCCTTCGGCCTCAACTCCGTCTCCGACGGCCGCCACGTCTTCATCGCCCCGCGCGCCGAGGCACTGGCCGCCCGGCTCGCCGACCACGGCTACGTCCCCGTCCCCGTCGACCTCTCCGAGTTCCACAAGGCCGGCGGCGGCATCAAGTGCTGCACCCAGGAGATCCGCTGATGACGATCATGTCCGAGCTGCGTACCTCTGCCGAGCTGATCAGCGCCGAGGAGCCGGTCCTCGCCCACAACTACCACCCGCTGCCCGTCGTCGTCGCCCGCGCGGAGGGCGCGTGGGTCGAGGACGTCGACGGCCGCCGCTACCTCGACCTGCTCGCCGGGTACTCGGCCCTCAACTTCGGCCACCGCCACCCGGCGCTGATCGAGGCGGCCCACCGCCAGCTCGACCGTCTGACGCTGACCTCCCGCGCCTTCCACAACGACCGGCTCGCCGAGTTCGCCGAGCGGCTCGTCGCGCTGACCAGCTACGACATGATGCTGCCGATGAACACGGGCGCGGAGGCCGTGGAGAGCGGCATCAAGCTCGCCCGCAAGTGGGCGTACGACGTGAAGGGCGTCCCCGCCGGGCAGGCGACCATCGTCGTGGCCGCCGACAACTTCCATGGCCGCACGACGACGATCGTCAGCTTCTCCACGGACGAGACCGCGCGGGCCGGCTTCGGGCCCTTCACGCCGGGGTTCCGGATCGTCCCCTACAACGACCTCGCGGCCCTCGAAGCGGCGATCGACGACACGACGGCCGCGGTGCTGATCGAGCCCATCCAGGGCGAGGCCGGGGTCCTCATCCCGGAGGACGGATACCTGTCCGGCGTACGGGAGTTGACCCGTCGGGCCGGGTGCCTCTTCATCGCCGACGAGATCCAGTCGGGGCTGGGGCGGACCGGGCACACCCTCGCCGTCCAGCACGAAGGGGTCGTCCCTGACGCCGTGTTGCTGGGGAAGGCGCTGGGCGGCGGGATCGTGCCGGTGTCCGCCGTCGTGGGGCGGCGGGAGGTGCTGGGGGTGCTGCGTCCCGGCGAGCACGGCTCGACGTTCGGCGGCAACCCGCTCGCCGCGGCGGTCGGTACGGCCGTGGTCGACCTCCTGGAGACGGGCGAATTCCAGCGCCGCGCCACCGAGTTGGGGGGTGTCCTGCGCGACGGCCTCACCGACCTGGTGGGCCGCGGCGTCGTCTCCTTCCGCTCGCGCGGACTGTGGGCGGGCGTCGACGTCGACCCGGCGCTCGGCAGCGGGCGCGAGATCAGCGAACGGCTCATGCGCGAAGGGGTGTTGGTGAAGGACACCCACGGCTCGACGATCCGCATCGCACCGCCGCTGTGCATCACGGAGGAGGAACTGCGGTCGGCGATCGGGGCGTTGGGGAGGGTGCTGGGCTGATCGCGGCCCGGGTTCCCTCTACGCTTGGCCCTGCGGTGACAGGTCCAGCGAGCAGGGGGAACCCAGGTGTCCAGCGATCCGGACGAGTACGAGGACGGGGACGGGGGCGTCGACAGGCAGGTCTCCGTCGGCCATATGCCGTCGGGCTCCATCACGGTGGGGCCGATGAGCTCGGAGGGGCCTGCGGAAGGGCCGCTGCGGGCGATCCACGAGGTGCGCGAAGACCTGGCCCGCCTACGGCCGGACGTCCTCGACTCCCGCCTCGACGGGATCCTGGCCAGGGCCGAGGCGCAGGTTGAGCACGCCGGGCAACTGCCGCTCCCCCTGGCCCGGTCGCTCCACTCGGAACTCACGCGTTCCTCGGTCGCTTCCCTGTTCTCCTCGGCCCTGCGCCTGGCCGAACTGCTCGCGCAGTACGCCGAGCCCGCCCCCGTGTACCCCCCGCCGGTCGCCGAGGCCGACGAGGAAGTCGCCGACTTCGACTCCTACACCCCCGCCCCACCGCAGGGCTCCTCTTACGGCTCCGCCCCCGGCACACCCGCCAAGCACACCCCGCCCGGCCCCGGCACCGGTTCCGACGACGACGAATGGCCCGATCCGCTCGATGGGTGACATAGCCAAAGGCGCGCTGGGCGGAGCCTGGACGCTGCTCGTCGGCTGGATCCTGCCCACGGCGCTGAACCTCGCGGTGCTGATGTTCGCCGTCGCGCCGAGCCTGCGCGGGCTGGGCCCGTTCGACCGGGTGCGGGCCCTCGGCTCCGGGCACACCGGGATCCTGCTGCTGACCGGCGCACTGCTGATCGGGCTCGCCGCGAACGCGTGCCAGAACGCGCTGTACCGGCTCCTTGAGGGGTACCTGCTGTGGCCCGCGCGGGCCTACGACGCCGGGTGCCGGCGCAGCCGTCGTACGAAGGAGCGGCTGGCCGGGCGGTTGACGGTGCTGCGGCTGGAGCGGCGGCGGCACGAGCGGGGGGCGTTGTCGGAGGCGGATGCCGGGGAGCTGGCGCGGTTGCTGGGGGATCCGGGGATCGCGCGGGCCGTGCCCGGGGACCGGCGCCGGACCGCCGCTCAACGGGCCCTGCTGCAGGAGCGGTTGGCGCGGTACCCGATCGCCGACGACCAGATCGCGCCGACCCGGCTCGGGAACGCGATCCGGCGGTTCGAGGAGTACGGGGCGGACCGGTACCGGATGGACACGCAGCTCCTGTGGAACGAACTCACCGGCTGCGCACCGGATCAGCTCACCCGGCAGACCGAGATCGCCCGCGCGAGTGTGGACTTCTTCGTGGCGCTCCTGTTCGGGCACGCGGCGGTGATGGTGCTGGCGGTGCTCGCACTGGCGGCGGGCGACCGGCCGGACGTGCCGTTGCTGCTGGTCATGGTGGGTGTGCTCGCGGTACTGCTGCCGGTCTGGTACCGGTCGGCGGTGACGGCGACGGACGAGTGGGCGGCGGCGGTACGGGCGCTGGTGAACGCCGGACGCAGGCCGCTCGCGGGGGCGTTGGGGCTGAGGGTTCCTCAACAGCTCGCGGACGAGCGGGAGATGTGGGCGATGGTGTCGCGGCTGTCGCGGATCCCGTACCACGAGCGGGCGTCGGCGCTGGACCGGTACCGGATCACCGGGGACGCCGGAGTCGCGGGAGACGCCGACGGGCAGAGCTGAGGAAGCTCCGGCCGGGTCCGTTCCCGTGTCGTGCGGGCCCGCCTACACTGGCTCCACTTGATGTACCGGCTGACCTGCCGGAACGTCGGAGCGAGGAGCGGGCCTTGTTCTATCAGCTGTTGAAGCACGTGTTGCTGGGCCCGTTGTTGAGGGTGCTGTTCCGGCCGAGGATCGAGGGGCTGGAGAACGTGCCGGAGGACGGGGCGGCGATCGTCGCGGGGAATCACCTGTCGTTCGCGGATCATTTTCTGATGCCGGCGGTCATCAAGCGGCGGATCACGTTCCTCGCGAAGGCCGAGTACTTCACCGGGCCCGGGGTGCGGGGGCGGCTGACGGCCGCGTTCTTCCGGAGTGCCGGGCAGATTCCCGTGGACCGGTCGGGGAAGGAGGCCGGGCAGGCGGCCATCCGGGAGGGGCTCGGGGTGCTGAGCAAGGGGGAGTTGCTCGGCATCTACCCGGAGGGGACCCGCTCGCACGACGGGAAGCTGTACAAGGGCAAGGTCGGGGTCGCGGTGATGGCGCTGACCGCCGGGGTGCCCGTCGTACCGTGCGCGATGATCGGCACGTTCGAGGCGCAGCCGCCCGGGCAGCGGTTCCCGAGCCTGCATCCGGTGACGATCCGCTTCGGCAAGCCGCTCGACTTCTCCCGGTACGCGGGCATGGAGCACGAGAAGGCGATCCTGCGGGCCATCACGGACGAGATCATGTACGCGATCCTGATGCTGTCCGGCCAGGAGTACGTCGACCAGTACGCGGCGGTCGCGAAGGCCCAGACATCGGCGCAGCCGCAGAAGTTCCCTCGTATGCCGCTGAGTTGACGTACACGACGTACGAGGGGACGGCCCCGGCGGAGACCGTCCCCTCGTTTCGTCGGGACGCTTACGGCTTCGGCGTCGCGTGCGGTTCGCACACCACGTCGGCCGCGTCGAGCGTCCCGCGCAGGAGGTACGCGTCGACCCGCTGGTTGACGCACGGGTTGACGAGGGCGGTCACACCGTGGGAGCCCGCGTTCTTCTCGGTGATGAGGCGGGAGCCCTTGAGGCGCTGGTGGAGCGAGACGGCGCCGGTGTACGGGGTGGCGGCGTCACGCTCGGACTGCACGATGAGCGTCTGCGGCAGGCCCCGGTTCGTCCGAACCTCGACCGGCGTCTGCTGCTTCGCCGGCCAGGTCGCGCACGGCAGGTTCAGCCAGGCGTTGGCCCACGTCATGAACGGGTGGTCCTTGTGGAGGCGGGTGTTGTCCCGGTCCCACTTCTTCCAGGACGTCGGCCACTTGGCGTCCGCGCACTCGACGGCCGTGTAGACGGCGTTGCCGTTCTCGGCGGTGGCGTTGCCTGCCGTGTCGGAGAGGTCGGGCGCGGCGGCGTCGATGACGGCCTGGACGTCCCCGGCGGCGTACTTGCTGAGGACGGTCGCGGTGGAGACCCACGACGAGTCGTAGTACGGCGCGCTCTGGAAGAAGCCGATCAGCTCGGCCGGTCCGACGACCCCGCCGAGGGGGGCCTTCTTCGCGGCGGCCCGCAGCTTCAGCCACTGCGCCTGGACCTGGCCGCGCGTGGTGCCGAGGTGGAAGGCGGCGTCGTTGGCGGCGACCCAGTCCTGCCAGTCCTTCCAGCGCGTCTCGAAGGCGACGTCCTGGTCCAGGTTGGCCTGGTACCAGATCTTCTCCCGCGAGGGGTCGACGACGCTGTCGAAGACCATGCGGCGCACGTGCGTCGGGAACAGCGTGCTGTAGACGGCGCCGAGGTAGGTGCCGTAGGACGCGCCGAGGAAGTTGAGCTTCTTCTCGCCGAGCGCGGCGCGGATGACGTCGAGGTCGCGCGCGCTGTTCGGGGTCGTCATGTGCGGCAGCATCGCGCCGCTGCGCTCGGCGCAGCCCTCGGCGTACTCGCGGGCGAGCTTGCGCTGGGCGCGCTTGTCGGCCTCGGAGTCGGGCACCGGGTCCATCTTGGGCGCCTTGACGTACTCCTGCGGGTCGACGCAGGAGATCGGCGCGGACTTGCCGACGCCGCGCGGGTCGAAGCCCACGAAGTCGTACGCCTTGGCCGTGTTGACCCACACGGGCGCCTTGGTGGTGACGCGGCGCGGGAAGCGCAGGCCGGAGGCGCCGGGGCCGCCGGGGTTGTAGATGAGGGCGCCCTGGCGCTCCTCGGGCGTCCCGGTGTTGCGGATGCGGTCGACGGCGAGCTTGATCTGCTTGCCGTACGGCTTCGCGTAGTCGAGCGGCACGCTCACGAAACCGCAGGTGATCGGCTTCTCCAGGCCCCAGTCGGCGGGGCAGTCCTGCCAGTCGACACCGGCCTGCGCGGCCCGTGCGGCGGCGATCGCGACGCCGGCGGCCTCACGGCCCTGGCCGTGGCCGTAGCCGCTGGTGGCGCTCGCGGTGGGGGCGGCGACCGCCCCGGCTATCAGGGTCGCCGTGACGAGCACTCCGGCAGAACCCAGCGCGGCGGTTCTTCTGTGGGGTCTCAAATGCGGTCTCCCTGTACGAAGTTGACGAGTCAGTACGGGAGGGATCCTGTCTGTTGTGCGTTTCTTGTGAACAGAGCCGGCCACCGTTCTTTGCCAATCCGATAAGCGGATGACGATGTCCGTTCGCCGGATCTCTCACCCCAGTTGGGCCAGCGCCTCGTCCAGCACCCGCCGCAGCACGAGCCCGTTCGGTGCGAGCGCGGTCACGAGCGCGGCGGGACCGCTCAGCGGTACGACACTGGCGGCGCCGTCCGCGAGAATCCGCGCCGGCACCGGGGTGTCCGCGAACTCGGGGCGTACGACGAGGAGTTGGCCGACCGCGCGGTGGCCGCCGAGGACGGCGGGGCCGTCCCAGCCGCCGGGTGCGCCGGGGCCGCACGCCAACTCCTGGTCCAGGACGGTGCGTTCGCCCGCGGTGAGCGTCAACCGGCTGGTGAGCCGCCCGGGTTCCTCGCCCGCCCGGCCCAGCACCTGTTCCTCGCGGAAGACGAGCCGGGCGCCGGGGGCGGCGTCGACGCGCGTCGTGACGTACAGGTCGCTGCCGTGTGCGGAGATCAACGGCTCGGGGAGCCAGCGGAGTTCGGCGCCTTCGTGGACCGTCAGGCGGACGTCGTAGCGGGCCTCGCCCTTGTGCTGGCCCGGCAGGGCGATCGTCGCGGCGGCGGAGCCGACGGTGAGGCGGGCGCCGGTCTCGATGTCCGCCTCGACGCGGAAGCGGTCGCCGCCGAGGGGGCCGCTCATCGCGCCGACGAGCAACGCCTTCGCCTCGCCCTCGCGTTCGCCCCGGGTGCGGCGCAGGGCGAGGGGGCCGTCGCTCTCCAGGACCGGCAGCGCGGTGCCGCCCCGGCCGTCGGGGGTGGCCCGCAGGCGGGCGGTCGCCTCTACGCCGTCCACGCACGCACCTGCGCCCGCACCCAGGCGGCGACCTCGGTGACGCCGGCCTCGCTCCTCAGCGACTGGAAGGCGACCGGGAGTTCGGCGCGCTGCGCCTTCGCGTCGGCGGCCATCCGAGCGAGGTCGGAGCCGACGTACGGGGCGAGGTCGGTCTTGTTGACGACCAGGAGGTCGGCGGTCGTGACGCCGGGGCCGCCCTTGCGGGGGATGTCGTCGCCGCCGGCCACGTCGATGACGAAGATCTGCGCGTCCACCAGGCCCTTGGAGAAGGTCGCCGTCAGGTTGTCGCCGCCGGACTCGACGAGGATCAGGTCCAGGGGGCCGACGGTGTCCTCCAGGTCCTCCACGGCCTCCAGGTTCGCGGAGATGTCGTCGCGGATCGCCGTGTGCGGGCAGGCGCCGGTCTCCACGGCCGTGATGCGCTCGGGCGGCAACACGGCTTCCCTCAGCAGGAATTCGGCGTCCTCGCGGGTGTAGATGTCGTTGGTGACGACAGCGAGGCTCAGCTCGTCGCGCAGTTCCCGGCAGAGGGCGGCGACGGTGGCGGTCTTCCCGGAACCGACGGGGCCGCCGAGGCCGATACGGACAGCGCGGCGGGTGCCGTCGGGGCGGTGGGCGTCGGCGCTGGGGGCTGCGGCGTGGGAGTGGGGGTGGTCGAGGTGCATGGGGTGGCTCCTGGAGGCCGAGGGACAGGGGGATGGTCGAAGCCGGTGTGCCGGCTTCCTCACGACGCGAAGAGGCGGGCCGACCGGCTCGCGTGCACCTCCGCTCCCAGTTCCAGGAGGGGGGACGACGCGGCCGGCAACGCGTCCGGGTCCCTGAGGGACGCGGCCTCCACGGCACGGTCCACGACCCGGTCCAGTTCCGCGGCCAGCCGCGCCAGTACTCCGGTCGCGTCGAACGGGTTCAGGCTCAGCAGGCGCACCACCGCGCTCGCCGGTCCGCTGACACTCTCGTACGCCCCGCAGTACGCCGCGTCGCGGGGGCCGAGTCCCGCCGCGCGGGCCGTCACCCCCAGCACCACCGGCTGGTGCGCCCCCTTGGGGAACTCCCGGGCCAGCGCGTCGAGTTCGGGGTCCGGCCAGGTCGCGCGAGCGGCGCGCAGCAGTTGGCGGCCCAGCTTGCGGGAGGCGAGGCGCAGCGCCGGAGCGGGAGTCCGGGCGTCGGTCGCCCCGTCCAGCACCACCGGGTCGGCCCCCGCCGCCGAGGCGGCGGCGAGGGACGCCGCGACCAGCCCCGCCGTATGCAGCCGCCCCCGGCAGAACGCCTCCAGGCTCTCGACTCCCGTGATCCGCCCGGCCCGTACCGCCTCCTCGGCCCCGCCGGAGTGTGCGTGCCCTCCGGCGGGGAAGCGGCCGTCGGCGAGGATCAGCAGTGCTGCTCTGGACATCAGAAGAGGAAGTACCGCTGGGCCATGGGCAGTTCCGCCGCCGGCGTGGCCTCCACCAGTTCTCCGTCGATGTGGACGGCGAAGCTGTCGGGGTCGACGCGGACGTCGGGGCGGGCGTCGTTCTCGCGCATGTCCGCCTTGGTGACGCCGCGCGTGGAGTCGATGGCGACGAACCGCTTACCGAGTTGGAGGCGTTCGGGGAGCCCGTCGTCGATGGCCAACTGGGCGACGAAGTTGAAGGAGTTGGCGGCGGGGGCGCGGCCGATGGCGCCGTACATGGGGCGGGGCAGGATCGGCTGGGGCGTCGGGATGGAGGCGTTGGCGTCGCCCATCTGCGCGTAGGCGATCTGGCCGCCCTTGACCACGAGGTGGGGTTTGACGCCGAAGAACGCGGGCTCCCACAGGACGAGGTCGGCGAGCTTGCCGGTCTCGACGGAGCCGATCTCACGGGCGAGGCCCTGCGCGACGGCGGGGTTGATCGTGTACTTGGCGACGTAGCGCCGTACGCGGTGGTTGTCGGCGCGGCCGTCGCCCGGCAGTGCGCCCCGGCGGCGTTTCATGACGTGGGCGGTCTGCCAGGTGCGCAGGATGACCTCGCCGACGCGGCCCATGGCCTGTGCGTCGGAGGAGATGATCGAGATCGCGCCGAGGTCGTGGAGGATGTCCTCCGCGCCGATGGTGGAGGGCCGGATGCGGGACTCGGCGAAGGCGAGGTCCTCGGGGACGGCCGGGTTGAGGTGGTGGCAGACCATCAGCATGTCGAGGTGTTCCTCGGCGGTGTTGACGGTGTAGGGCCGGGTGGGGTTGGTGGAGGAGGGCAGGACGTTCGGCTGGGAGACGACGGTCATGATGTCGGGCGCGTGCCCGCCGCCCGCGCCTTCGGTGTGGTACGCGTGGATGCCGCGTCCGCCGATCGCGGCGAGGGTGTCGGCGACGAACCCGGCCTCGTTGAGCGTGTCGGTGTGGATGGCGACCTGGATGCCGGTCTGCTCGGCGACGGTGAGGGACGCGTCGATGACGGCGGGGGTGGATCCCCAGTCCTCGTGGAGTTTCAGGCCGAGGGCGCCGCCGCGGATCTGGGAGAGCATCGCCTCGTGCGAGACGGTGTTGCCCTTGCCGAGGAAGCCGATGTTGAGGGGGTACTGCTCCATCGCCTCCAGCATGCGGGCGAGGTGCCAGGGCCCCGGCGTGACGGTCGTCGCCTTGGAGCCCTCGGCGGGCCCGGTGCCGCCGCCGACGAGGGTGGTGACGCCGGAGGCGAGGGCCTCGTCGGCGATCTGCGGGCAGATGAAGTGGACGTGCGCGTCGACCCCGCCCGCCGTGACGATCCGCCCGTTGCCCGCGATGACCTCGGTCTCGGGCCCGATGACGAGGTCGGGGTGGACGCCGTCCATGGTGTCGGGGTTGCCGGCCTTGCCGATGCCGGTGATCCGCCCGTCGCGGATGCCGATGTCGGCCTTGACGATGCCCCAGTGGTCGACGATCACGGCACCCGTGATGACGGTGTCCGGCGTGCCGTCTGCGCGCGTAGCACGGGCCTGGCCCATGGACTCGCGGATGACCTTGCCACCGCCGAACACGGCCTCGTCCCCGGCGAGTCCGGGCCCGCCGGAGCGGTCCTCCTCGATCTCGATCAGCAGGTCGGTGTCCGCGAGGCGGATGCGGTCGCCGGTGGTGGGGCCGAACAGGTCGGCGTACGCGGCGCGCGAGATCTCAGGCATCGAGGGCACCTCCGGTCTCCCCGCGCAGCCCCGGTACGATCCGGGCGCCGGCCAGCGGGACGAGTTCGACGTCGACGGGGATCCCCGGTTCGAAGCGGACGGCCGTCCCGGCGGCGACGTTGAGCCGCTTGCCGCGCGCGGCGGCACGGTCGAACTCCAGGCCGGGGTTGGCCTCGGCGAAGTGGTAGTGGGAGCCGACCTGCACGGGGCGGTCGGCGGCGTTGAGGACGGTCAGCCGGGTGACCTCGCGGCCCGCGTTGTACACGATCGGGCCCTCCTCGAACAGGATCTCTCCAGGAATCATCGCGGCGCCTCAGACGATCGGGTCGTGGACGGTGACGAGCTTCGTGCCGTCCGGGAAGGTCGCCTCGACCTGAACGTCGTGGATCATCTCGGGGATGCCCTCCATGACGTCGTCCCTGGTGAGCAGCTTGCGGCCGGACGCCATGAGTTCGGCGACGGTACGGCCGTCGCGCGCGCCTTCGAGGATGTGCGAGGTGATCAGGGCGACCGCCTCGGGGTGGTTGAGCCTGAGGCCGCGCGCGCGGCGCTTCTCGGCGACGTCGGCCGCCACATGGATGAGCAGCCTCTCCTGCTCGTGCGGGGTCAGTTGCACGTCCCACCTCACCTCCTCGCGCCGGACCGTGCGGGGTCCGGCAGCCGTTGCCACGGGAAAAGCCCTGGTGGCGTGATGCGGAGGCTAGTTGCGGCTCGTTTCAGGGACGTTAACCGAGCTGTGACCCTTCGAGGCGGGGAGCCTGCATGCTCATCAGGGCCCGTACGCCGCCGGTGAGCGCCTTCTCCATGTCCTCCGGAGTGGCCCCCAGCACAGCGATCTGGGTCACCAGCCCCTGCGCCATCGCGATCATCGCGCGGGCCAGCGCGTCGGCGTCGGCGTCCTGCGGCATGATCCCGGCGTCCTTGTAGCCACGGACCACCTCCCGCCACGACCCGAGCACCCTCTCGTACCCCTCCCGCACCTGCGCGGCCAGCTCCTCGTTGCGCAGGACCTCGGTCCACGCCTGTACCAGCAGCCGGGGAAACAGCCACTCGCCGCTCTCCGTCCGCCCCGGCCGGGCCGCCTTCATGCGCCTCAGCACCCTCGGCACCAGTTCGTCCGGCAGGGGCGCCAGGCTCTCCCCCTCCGCCTCGGCGTACACCTCCACCACCACGCCGAGCACTTCACCGACGATCGCGCGGATCAGCTCGTCCTTGCCGCTGAAGTAGCGGTACACCGCGCCCGCCGAGAGGTCCGCCTCCTTCAGCACGTCCTGCATCGACGTGGCGTGGAAGCCGTTGCGGGCGAAGCAGCGTTCGGCCGCGTCGAGGATCTGCCGGCGGCGGGCGTCGAGGTGCGCCTGGGATACACGAGCCATGCCCCCAACTTAAAACGAACGTTCCTTCTTGACAAGGGACACCGATCGGGAGCACGGTATGGGCGACGTAAAACGAACGATCCTTCTTTTTAGGGGGCCGCGATGCGGACAGCACAGACCACGGAACGGGAAGCACCCACCCAGACCTCACCGGAGGCCCCACCCACCCCTTCTCCTTCTCCTTCCCGCCACCTCATCGCCACCCTCGTCCTCGTCCCCCTCATCGCCGCCCTCGCCCTCTGGGCCTTCGCCTGGCCCGCCGCCCGCACGGCGCCCCGCGACCTGCCGCTCGGCGTGGCGGGCCCGAGCGCGGCCGTGACCCAGGTGGAAGGTCAACTCCGAGAGCACAAGGGCGCGTTCGAGCTTCACCGGTACGCCGACGAGGCCGCCGCCCGCGACGCGATCGAGGACCGTGACGTGTACGGGGCCGTGGTCGTCACCCCGGACGGCACGAAGCTGCTGACCGCGTCCGCCGCGAGCCCGGTCGTCGCGCAGCTGCTCCAGCAGGCGGTGGCCCAGCAGCCCGGCGTCAAGGTCGTGGACGTGGTCGCCGCCCCGGCGTCGGATCCCCGGGGCGCCGCCCTCACCGCGAGCGTCCTGCCGCTGGCGATGGCCGGGATGGCGGCCGGCGCGGTCGTGACGATGCTGGGCCTCGCGGGCCTGCCGGCGGTCGTGGCGCTGCTGGGCTCGGCCGCCCTGGTCGGCTCGGTCGGCGCCGGTATCGCGGACGGCTGGCTCGGTGTCCTCAGCGGCGACTGGTGGGCGGAGGCGGGCACCCTGTCGCTGGCGACCCTCGCGGTGAGCGCGGCGGTGGCCGGTGTCTCCGCCCTGGTCGGCCGCGCCGGCATCGGCCTGGTCTCGGCGGTCGTGATGCTGCTCGGCAACCCCTTCTCCGGCGCCGCCTCGGCCCCCCAGATGCTGCCCGCCCCGGCCGGCGCGATCGGCCAGTGGCTCCCGCCGGGTGCCAGCGCGACGCTCCTGCGCTCGGTCTCCTTCTTCGACGGCGCGGCGGCCCTCACCCCGGCCCTCACGCTGGCCTGGTGGGCGGCGATCGGGCTGGGGCTGGTGCTGCTGGGTACGGCGCTGAAGAAGCGTACGGCGCCCGGGGCGCGGCGGTCGGCCGCCGTGAACTGACCGGCGTACCCCACAGCGCGCCCCCGCCTGCCGGGCGAGGGCGCGCTCCCCTGTTCCCGGGGACGCCTCAGCCCACCGCCGGCCCCCGGTGCTCCGCCGCGATCCCGAAGCGCTGGCGTTCACGGGGAGCCGACGTGACCTCGCGGACCGTCGACACCGCGCTGATCACCGGCTCCTCGACGGGGACGTCCATCGCGTCGAGCCGTTCCAGGTCCGCCGCGGAGACCAGTGCCACCAGGGGTTTTCCGTGCCGTGTGACGACGACGCGCTCGCCGCCGTAGACGACCCGGTTGATCAGATCGGCGAGTTCAGCCCTGGCTTGCGTCACCGGAATCTCGTAGGCCATGCCCCTAGCCTAGGGCCCTTCTGATGGATCTCCGCGGCGTCGCGACGCCCGGCACGCACTCTCGCCGCACCGCGCGAAAGCCCCCGTAGCTCCGCTACGAGAACTTCCACGCGGCACACCGAGAGCACGCACCGAACGCCGCTCCTTCACCCACGGATATCCATCAGAAGGGCCCTACGCAATAGCGGCGTCGACGTCGGTGGTGGCGAGCTTGGCGTAGACGTCCGGGCGGGTGCGGCGGATGCGGGCGGCGAGAGCCGTGCCGGCCAGGAACACCGCCGGGGTGAGCGCGACCAGGGACCAGTTGACGGCCGGGGCGGCGCCGGTGAACAGGTCCAGGCGCTTGCAGACCAGCACGGTGGCGGCGGTGAGGAGGACGCCGGCCGCGGCGGGTGCGACCAGGGTGCGTATGCGTCCCTCGCCGTGTTCGGCGGCGTTGCGGCGGAAGAAGGCGACCACCGCGAAGGCCGCCAGCGCCTGGAGGACGAGGATGCCGACCACGCCGGGGGTGTTCACCCACAGGAAGAACTTGGTGTAGGGGTCGACGCCGATCACGGCGAAGACGGCGACGACCACGGCCGCCAGGACGCTCTGGGCGATGCCGGCCACCCAGGGCGAGCCGTGCCGGCCGTGCACCCGGCCCAGCGCGGCGGGGGCGACCCGCTCGGCGGACAGGGCGTAGACGTAGCGGGTGATGGCGTTGTGGAAGGCGAGCAGGGCGGCGAGGACGCTGGTGACGATCAGGACGCGCTGGACGTCGGTCGCCCAGCCGCCGACGTACTGGGTCATGGCGGTGAAGAACATCTCCGCCGGGTTCTTCGCCGCGGCGGCGACGGCCTGGTCGCTGCCGAACGCCTGCACGATGATCCAGGCGATGAAGGCGTAGAAGAGGCCGAGGAAGCCGACCGCGAGGTAGGTGGCGCGGGGGACGGCGCGGTCGGGGTCGCGGGCCTCCTCGCGGTAGATGGCGGTGGCCTCGAAGCCGATGAACGCGGCGACGGCGAGGCCGAGCGGCCCGCTCATCCCGGAGACGAAGACGTTCGAGGGGGCGAAGGAGTCGAAGGTCAGGCCGCTCGCGCCGCCCTTGACCAGGACCGCGCCGGCGAGCAGCACCAGGACGGCGGTCTCCGCGATCAGCAGGGCGGCCAGGACCTTGGCGCCGAGGTTGACGGACCTGAAGCCCAGGAACCAGACGACGGCGATCCCGGCGAAGGCGTACACCGGCCAGGGCAGGTCGACGCCGAGGAGGTCGTTCGCGGTGGTCGAGGCGAAGAAGCCGAAGGCACCGAACATGCCGATCTGGAGGGAGTTGTACGAGAACACCGCGACGAGCGCCGCACCCAGCCCCGCCGGGCGTCCGAGGCCCCGGGCGATGTACGAGTAGAAGGCGCCGGCGTTGCGGATGTACGGCGTCATCGTGGTGAAGCCGACCGCGAAGAGGACCAGCACCGCGCCGACGGCGAGGTAGGCGACCGGGGCGCCGATGCCGCCGAAGAGGATGGCGAGGGGCGCGACACCGGCCATCACCGTGAGCGGGGCGGCCGCGGCGACGACGAAGAAGACGATGTCGGCGACGCCGAGGCTGCCGCGCTGGAGCTGAGGGCTCTGATCGGTCCCGGCGGCCGGTGGGGGCTGCTGCGGAGCGGTGGGGACGAGGGGCTCGGTCATGGAGGTCTCCGCGTGGTGTGAGTGGTCGGGGAGCGGGTGGAACGTCCAGGAGACGCGGACCGGTCATGACGACGACCTGGGTCTATCGTCTCCCGGCGCCGTGGGTGCGCCGGCCGGCGAGCCAGGTGCCCAGGACGGGGAGATGCGCGAGGTCACCCGGGGCGGCCTCGGCCGGGTCGGCGGCGAGATGCACCAGGTCGGCGCGCATTCCGGGACGCAGCGCGCCCCATTCCTGCTCCTCGAACGCCTGGTGGGCGCATCCCGCGGAGTAGGCGGTGAGGGCGGTGTCGACGTCGATCCGCTCCTCGGGGAGCCAGCCGCCCTCGGGAACTCCCTCGGGCGTCTGGCGGGTCACGGCGGTGGCGATGCCCCGCAGTGGTTCATGGGCGGTGACCGGCCAGTCGCTGCCGAAGGAGAGCCGGGCGCCGGAGGCGAGCAGGGCGGCGGCCTGGTACTGCCGTCCGCCGCGTTCCGGGCCGATCCTCGGCAGGGTCAGCTCGGTCATCAGGGGGTCGGGCTGGGCCCACAGCGGCTGGAGGTTGGCGATCACGCCGAGCGCGGCGAACCGGGCCAGGTCGGCGGGGTCGATCAGCTGGGCGTGGGCGATGACCGGGCGACGGTCGCGGGCGCCGTTGGTCCGGGCGGCGGCCTCGATCGCGTCCAGGGCGGCCCGGACTCCGCCGTCGCCGATGGCGTGGAGGTGGGCGCGGAAGCCGAGCGTGTCGACGGCGGTGACGGCCTCGGCGAGTTCTCCGGGGGTCCAGTTGGCGATGCCGTGCGAGTGGGGGCAGTCGGTGTAGGGCTCCAGGAGGGCGGCGGTGCCCGCCTCGATGACGCCGTCGGCGAAGAACTTCACGCTCCGCGCGGTCAGCAGTCCGGGGGCGGAGCTCTCCACCTTGTCCCGGTCCGCGGTGAAGCGTTGGATGCGCTCGCGCCAGCCGTCGGGCTCCAGGACGAAGGCCAGGTCGGCCCGTACGGGAAGCCCCGGCCCGGTGGTCGCGGCGGTGATCCAGACGTCGGCCTGGTGCGGTTCGACCCAGGCGTCCTGCACCCAGGTCACGCCGGCCGCGGCGAACCGGGCGGCGGCCTCGCGCAGCGCCGCGACCTGTACCTCGTGGGACGCGGTGGGAACGAGGGCGAGCACCGGGCCGAGGGCGCCGAACTCGCGCAGGGTGCCCAGCGGTTCGGCGGATCCCTCCCGGCGCAGGATCTCGCCGCCGGCCGGATCGGGGGTGGCGGCGGTGTAACCGGCCCGGCGCAGGGCCTCGCTGTTCACCCAGGCGGTGTGGTGGTCCATGGTGCGCAGGACGACCGGGCGGCCGGGTACGGCGGCGTCCAGCCACCGGGCGTCGAACCGGCCGTCGGGGGCGAGCCACGGGTCGAAGCCGTCGCCGGTGATCCACTCCGCCTGGGGGTGTCCGGCGGCCCAGTCCCGGACGGCCCCGACGATCTCGTCGACGCTGCCACGGTCTCGGACCGGGACCCCGGCCAGCCCCAGTCCTCCCATCACCGGGTGCACGTGTCCGTCGCCGAACGCCGGCAGCAGGGCGCCGCCGGCCAGGTCGACGACGGCGGTACGCGGTCCGCGGGCGGCCAGCGCCTGCGTGCCGAGGGCGGTGATCCGGCCGTCGGTGACGGCGAGGGCGTCGTGGACGGGGGCGTCCGCGGACCCGGTCCGGACGGTCCCTCCGGTGAAGACGATGTCGGCGTGCATGGCGTGCGGCGCTGCCTTTCCTCCGGCCGGCTGCCTAACTGAATGGCATTCGGTTTCCGGTAATGTAGGCGCCTCCCGGGCGACTGGGAAGAGTTTTACTGAATGCCATTCGGTAACTTCTGGGTTACGGCACACGGAGACGAGGAGCCACTGTGGGACGGCCGCGCACCCCCCTGCTGGACCGCCGGCGCATCGGTGCCGCGGCACTGCGCCTGGCCGACGAGAAGGGCACGCTCTCCATTCCGGCCCTGGCCAAGGCCCTGGGCGTCGCCCCGTCCGCGCTCTACCACCACGTCACCGGCCGCGACGAGATCATCTCGCTGATGCGCGAGGAACTCGCCCTGACGATGGGAGGCGACCAGGACTGGTCGCAGCCCTGGGACAAGGCCCTGGAGGACTGGGCCCGCTCCTACCTCGCCGCCTTCGCCGCCCACCCGGGGTCCGTCCCCCTGCTGGCCACCGCCCCGCTGGCCGAACCCTTCATGCACGCGATGTACGAGAAGGTCGCGAAGCTGCTCCTGGACGCCGGGTTCGCCGCGAAGGAGGTCATGCCGCTGATCACGGCGCTGGAGAGCTTCGTCCTCGGCTCCGCCCTCGACCTGGTGGCGCCGCCCGTGATGGTCCCCGACGTCGCCCGCGACACGGCTCCGCACCTCAGCGCCGTACTCGACCAGACCCCCGCCGACCGCAGCCGCGCCACCCTGGCCTTCGACCTCGGACTGCGGGCCCTGCTCACCGGATTCCGCGAGCTGCCGCGTCACTGACCCCTCCCCTACGTACGTCCTGTACATTTTTTACAGGCGCCGAAGGAGGGTCACCCATGAATGCCCATGCCCGTCACGTCCTGCCCGAGTTCCACGAACGCACGAGCAACGGCACGCGGACCCTGGACCCCTACTCGAAGCTCCTGGAGGAGCGGATCGTCTTCCTGGGGACGCCGGTCGACGACATCTCGGCGAACGACGTGATGGCCCAGTTCATGCACCTGGAGTACAAGGACCCGGACCAGGCGATCTCGCTGTACATCAACTCCCCGGGCGGCTCGTTCACGGCGATGTCGGCGATCTACGACACGATGCGGTACGTCAGCTGCGACGTGGAGACGATCTGCCTGGGCCAGGCGGGCTCGTCGGCGGCGGTCCTGCTCGCGGCCGGCACCCCGGGCCGGCGGCTGATGCTGCCCGGCGCGCGGGTGGTGATCGGCCAGCCCGAGGCCGGCGAGTTCCAGGGCCAGGCCAGCGATCTCGCCATCCAGGCCGAGGAGTTGAGCCGGGTCCGCGCCCTGCTGGAGGAACTGCTCGTCCGCCACACCGGCCGCACCCCCGAGCAGGTCACCGAGGACATCGAACGGGACCTGATCCTCGACGCGGACGCGGCGGTCGCGTACGGCGTCGTCGACCGGATCGTGTCCAACCGCGGGGCGAGCGGCGGAAGGTGAGGTCTGGATGCTGCCGGAACTCCCCCCGCTCCCGGCGCTGACGCGCGCGGAGGCCGATCTGATCGACCACTACCTGGCGGTCGTCGACCTCGTCGGCCGCATCAACCCGAGCCGGGACGGCGACACCTACCGGGGCCTGAGGGCCGCGCAGGCGCTGGTGGCGAAGGCTGCGGCGCTGCGCGACGCCCTGACGCTGATGCACCAGCGCGGCGAGCACGAGGTCCACGCCGAGACGCTGGCCCGCGCGCTGCGGGTCCTGGACGGCGACCGCCGTACGGCGAGGGTGACGCTGCCGCCGCCCCGGAACTGAGCCTTCCGCAGGACGCGTGCGGCGCGGGGGACTCGGGCCGCGTGCGCCCCACGCGCCCTCCCGTGTCCCGCCGCCGCACAGGAGCACATCGGCGCACGGCCCCCTCGTCCCCCGTGCGCGTGCCTCCGCCCGTGCTCCCGCGCGGCGACGTACGGGGGCGTCACGGAGTGCGTGATTCCGCATCGGCACGGCGGGTCCGGCGAAGCGGCGGCCGGTGGCGTAGAACCGTCCCCCGTTCGGCGTAACGAGGTTTCCCCCGGGCGGCCCTCAGGACTTGCGCAACCTGCGGATACGGGGTGCGGACCGGGGCATTCCGGCCCTGATCGACGGCTGCGCAGGTGACGGACACGTGACCGTTCTCTGAACTGTTCACCCGAATGGCCCAGTCGTGAGTAAGGCCACAAATCCTCGAATTCGTTGGGTATTTCGGTCACGAGTGAGTCAAGATCCCTGACTGACGACAAGCCCCCGCCACAGAGGCGGGGCGGTCCGGGTGGACGCCGAGTCCTGCCGCTGCCCGGATGACCGAGTCGACAGGAGTGCATCGGCAGGAGTGGAGGACCCGAGCAGTACGGGTCGCCGGAACGGTCACACCATGGCCGTACCGCGCAGCCCTTGGGGTGAAGCCGTGGTGACACGGCCGGGCCAACTTCGCCAGCCCGAATCCGACAGGTCATCCTTCTCAGGCGGTTGACGAAGGGTTGCGCATGACTGCGCTCAATCGTGTCCCGTCGATGATGGTCCGAGCCGGTACGGTCTCGGCCTTCGCACTGGCCGCCGTGGGCGGCTCCGTGGTCGTACCGGGCGTCGCCTCCGGCGCCGAGGCGGCCACCGCGTCGACGAAGGCGCTCCAGGTGGCGGCGTCCAAGAAGGGCGCACCGTACAAGTACGGCGCCGCCGGGCCCAAGCGGTTCGACTGCTCGGGGCTCACGCAGTACGCGTTCAAGAAGGCCGGCAAGTCCCTGCCGCGCACGGCGGCCCAGCAGTACAACAGGACCAAGCACATCTCCACGTCGAAGCGGCAGAAGGGGGACCTGGTCTTCTTCCACTCGGGCTCGAACGTCTACCACGTCGGGATATACGCGGGCGCCAATAAGGTGTGGCACTCGCCGAAGACGGGTGACGTGGTGCGGCTCCAGAAGATCTGGACCAAGAGCGTCTGGTACGGCCGGGTCAAGTAGCCCGGTCCGCGACCGCCGTCCAGGGCAGCTCGCACAGCACCGTCTTGCCGCCCTCCTGCGTGGGCCGCACCTTCAGGCGCCCCCCGCACTCCGCCGTCAGCGAGCGGATGATCACCATCCCCCGGCCGTTGTCCTGCTGGACAGCGGCCGGGAGGCGTTTGGGGAAGCGCGGGTGGCTGTCGGTGACGCCGACGCTGAGCTGTTCGTCCCGGTCGAGGACGAGGTCGACGGTGAAGGTCGGCGACTGACCCAGGGTGTGCTGGACGGCGTTGGTGGCGAGTTCGGAGACGATCAGGCGGATGGTCTCGGCGAGGTCCGCGCCGGGCGGCAGGCCCCACTCCGCGAGCGTGCCCGCGGTGAAGGTACGGGCCGCGGCGACCGACAGCGGGTCGCTCGGCAGGGTGACGGATGCTTCCAGGTGGTCTGCCATGGCGACGTCGTCCCTTTCCCACGGGACCGGCGTCCGACACGCGGCGGATGGTTCGAGTACGGTCCCGGAACTGGTGCTTCACCGTCAGACTGCCATTTCCACGGCCGTCCTGTGCGGCGATCCACCAGGATGTGCATATATCTGTCGCCCGAAGCGGTGAACTCTGCCACGACAGATCGGATTTGGGCGGCCCGCAAGGAGTAATGGGGAGCAGTGAGGAGAAGGGCATGCAACACGGCCCCGCCGTACGCCGCCGCAAACTGGGCGCGGAACTGCGTGCGTTACGCAATCGGGCCCGGCTCACGAGCGGCGAGGCGGCCCGGCTGGTGGGCTGGCACCAGTCGAAGGTGAGCCGGATCGAGACCGGCACCAGCAGTGCGAAACCGGCCGATGTGGCGCTCCTCCTGGACGCCTACGGGGTGAGCGACCACCGGCTGCGGGAACTGATGCTGGTGCTCGCCGGGGACGGCGAGAGCGTCGGCCGGGACCACTGGTGGCACGCCTACCGGGGTGTACTGCCGCCCACCTACCGGGACTTCATCAGCCTGGAGTCGCAGGCGAGCGCGATGCGCACGCTGGAGACGACGGTGGTCCCGGGGCTGCTCCAGACCCCCGAGTACGCCCGCGCGGTGACCCGCTCGGCCCTGGAGGGCGCGGACGAGGGCCAGTTGGACGCGCTGGTGGAGGTGCGCCTGGCCCGGCAGGACGTGCTGCGCGGGGATCCGCCGCTGCTGCTGAGCGCGGTGCTCGACGAGGCGGTGCTGCGCCGTCAGGTGGGCGGGCCCGAGGTGATGGCGGCACAACTGGAACGGCTCCTCGACGACGCGCGGCTCCCCCAAGTGACGCTCCAGGTACTCCCGTTCACCGCCGGAGCGCATATCGGCGTCACGGGGCCTTTCGTTGTCTTCTCGTTTTCGAGCGTTTCCGATCTGGATGTGGTCGTTCTTGACCACTTGACGAGTAGTCATCACCTTGAGGGGAAGGAAGACCTCCGGGCCTACTCGGAGGCTTTCACCAACCTTCAGATCCACGCCCTTTCACCCGAGGACTCGTTGGATTTCATCGCCGGGATAGGTGACGGCGCGTAAGGAGGCACCCCCATGTCAGCACTGCCTCGGAACGTACCTTCCGCAAGCGCACTGCATCTCGCACTGCCCGAGGCTCGATGGCTGCGCAGCAGCTACAGCACCGGAGCCAACAACTGTGTGGAGACCGCCCCGTTCACGGGTCTCCTCGCGGTCCGCGACTCCAAGTCCCCCACCGGACCCGCACTGCTCTTCACCCCGGGGAGCTGGGCAGGGTTCACCTCGGCACTCTGATCAAGCGCGGCGCTCAGGAAACACAGCACGGCCGTGTCCGCCGACTCATGGTCGTGTCGCGTCGATCACCCGCACAGCGCGGTCCAGCTCGACCCCGGAGAGGTCCGCGCGGGCGGTCAGCCGCAGCCGTGAGACACCGTCGGGCACGGAAGGGGGCCTGAAGCACCCCACCGCGAGCCCCGCCGTCCGGCAGTCCGCCGCCCAGCGGAGGGCCGCCTCGGGCGACGGGGCGCGCACGGAGACGACCGCGGCGTCGGGACGTACCGCGTCCAGGCCCGCGGCCGTCAGCCGGTCGTGCAGCTCGCCCGCGACCTCGCGGGCCCGCCGCGCGCGCTCGGGTTCGCGCCGCAGCAGCCTGAGGGCCGCGAGGGCGGCGCCGGCCGCCGCCGGGGCGAGTCCCGTGTCGAAGATGAACGTGCGGGCCGCGTTGACGAGATGGTCGATCACCTTCGCCGGTCCCAGCACCGCGCCGCCCTGGCTGCCCAGCGACTTCGACAGGGTGACGGTGACGACGACGTCGTCCGCGCCCGCGAGCCCCGCCGCGTACGGCGCCCCGCGCCCGCCGTCGCCGACGACCCCGAGGCCGTGCGCGTCGTCCACGACCAGCCCGGCGCCCGCTTCCCGGCAGGCCGCCGCGAGCCGCGGCAGGGGGGCCGCGTCGCCGTCCACGGAGAACACGGTGTCGGAGACGACGACCGCCTCCCCGTCGTACGTGCGCAGCGTCTTGCGGACGGCCTCCGGGTCGGCGTGGCCGACGACCTGGACGGTGCCGCGGGCCAGGCGGCAGCCGTCGATGAGGGAGGCGTGGTTGCCCGCGTCGGACAGGACGAGGGTGCCCTCGGGGGCGAGGGCGGTGACCGCGGCGAGGTTGGCGGCGTAGCCGGAGGAGAACACGAGCGCCGCCTCGGCGCCGCAGAAATCGGCCAGTTCGCGTTCCAGTTCGGCGTGCAGCTGCGTCGTACCGGTGACGAGGCGGGAACCGGTCGCGCCGCCGCCCCAGGTCCTGGCCGCCTCCGCCGCGCCCCCGGTGACCTCGGGGTGGCGGGCCAGGCCCAGGTAGTCGTTGCTCGCGAGGTCGAGCAGGGGACTGTCGGCGGGGCGCGGGCGCAGGGTGCGGACGAGTCCGGCGCGGCGGCGCGCGGCCGCGTGGTCGTCGATCCAGCCGAACGCCATGGGTCCTCCGGGGATTTTGTAGACAGCGAACAGACCCTAGCGGGCCGACAAGCCGCCCACTGTGTGGCAATACCCACACGTCAAACGGTGTCTGTTGTGCGATCCCCACCTTGGCCGCGAGGCGTCCGGTAGGACAGGATCGGCTCCCATGGACCTGCTGACGACGCTGGTGGACAAGGGGCTTCGGCGCGAGCCGCCGACCCGTGAGGAAGCGCTCGCCGTGCTGCGCACCTCCGACGACGACGTGCTGGACGTGGTGGCCGCGGCCGGGAAGGTGCGCCGGCACTGGTTCGGGCGCCGGGTGAAACTGAACTACCTGATCAACCTCAAGTCGGGCCTGTGCCCCGAGGACTGCTCGTACTGCTCGCAGCGGCTCGGTTCCACGACCGGGATCCTCAAGTACACGTGGATCAAGCCGGACGAGGCGTCCCGTACGGCCGCCGCCGGGGTCGCCGGGGGCGCCAAGCGGGTCTGCCTGGTGGCGTCCGGGCGCGGCCCGACCGACCGTGACGTGGAGCGGGTCGCGGGCACGATCAAGGCCATCAAGGACGAGAACGAGGGCGTCGAGGTCTGCGCCTGCCTCGGCCTGCTCACCGACGGCCAGGCGGAGCGGCTGCGCGAGGCCGGCGCCGACGCCTACAACCACAACCTCAACACGTCCGAGTCGACGTACGGCGAGATCACCACGACCCACACGTACGCCGACCGCGTCGACACCGTGCAGAAGGCGCACGCGGCCGGGCTCTCCGCCTGCTCCGGGCTCATCGCCGGGATGGGCGAGAGCGCCGAGGACCTCGTCGACGTCGTCTTCTCGCTGCGCGCGCTCGACCCCGACTCGGTGCCGGTCAACTTCCTCATCCCCGTCGAGGGCACGCCCCTCGCCGAGGAGTGGCACCTCAGCCCGCAGCACTGTCTGCGGATCCTCGCGATGGTGCGGTTCGTGTGCCCCGACATCGAGGTGCGGATCGCGGGCGGGCGTGAGGTCCACCTCCGGTCGATGCAGCCCCTCGCGCTGCACCTCGCCAACTCGATCTTCCTCGGCGACTATCTGACGACCGAGGGCCAGGCCGGACAGGCGGACCTGGACATGATCGCGGACGCCGGGTTCGAGGTGGAGGGCGCGGACCAGGTCACGTTGCCCGACCATCGGGTGCAGGCGGGGAGCGGCGGCGGGTGCGGGTCGCACGAGGGCGGCGGGGTGTGCGGTACGTCCGACTCGGCGCCGTCGGTGTCCGCGTCCGGTGAGCCCCGTACCGATCTCGTCGCCGTCCGCCGTCGGGGCGTCGGAACGGACCTCGCGCCGAATGCCTGACGTACCCGAGTTGTTGGAGCTGGACCGGCGGCACGTCTGGCATCCGTACGGTCCGATGCCCGGTGCCGTCGAACCGCTCGTCGTCGAGGCGGCGAGCGGGGTCCGGCTCCGGCTCGCGGACGGCCGGGGCGAGTTGGTGGACGGCATGTCGTCGTGGTGGTCGGCGATCCACGGCTACCGGCACCCGGCGCTGGACGAGGCCGCGCGCGAGCAGCTCGGCCGGATGAGCCACGTCATGTTCGGCGGGCTGACCCACGAACCCGCCGTCCGGCTCGCGAAGTTGCTCGTCGACATCACACCCGAGGGCCTGGAGCACGTGTTCCTCGCGGACTCGGGGTCGGTGTCGGTCGAGGTCGCGGTCAAGATGTGCCTCCAGTACTGGCGTTCACTCGGCCGACCGGGCAAGCAGCGCCTGCTGACCTGGCGCGGCGGCTACCACGGCGACACCTGGCACCCGATGTCCGTGTGCGACCCCGAAGGGGGGATGCACGAGCTGTGGTCGGGCGTCCTGCCCCGCCAGCTCTTCGTGGGCGCACCGCCGTCGGAGTACGACGAGGGGTACGCCGACGAGCTGCGCGCGGCGATTGCGCGCCACGCGGACGAGCTGGCCGCCGTCATCGTGGAGCCGGTCGTGCAGGGCGCGGGCGGGATGCGGTTCCACTCCCCCGCGTACCTGCGCGTGCTGCGCGAGGCGTGCGACGAGCACGGCGTGCTGCTGGTGTTCGACGAGATCGCGACCGGGTTCGGGCGTACGGGCGCCCTGTTCGCGGCGGACCACGCGGCGGTGACGCCGGACGTGATGTGCGTCGGCAAGGCGCTGACCGGCGGCTATCTGACCCTCGCGGCGACGCTGTGCACGCCGCGCGTCGCCGAGGGGATCTCGCGCGGCGAGGTCCCGGTGCTGGCCCACGGGCCGACGTTCATGGGCAATCCGCTGGCCTCCGCCGTCGCCCGCGCCTCGATCGAGCTGCTGCTCGGGCAGGACTGGGCGGCCGAAGTGAAGCGGATCGAGACGGGGTTGACGGAGGGGCTCGCAACAGCCGCTTCGGTGCCGGGAGTCCGGGACGTCCGGGTTCTCGGGGCCATCGGGGTCGTCCAGTTGGACCACCCCGTCGACATGGCGGCGGCTACGGCGGCGGCCGTGCGCGAGGGCGTGTGGCTGCGGCCGTTCCGCGACCTCGTCTACACGATGCCGCCGTACGTCACCGGCGACGACGACGTCGCCCGGATCGCGCGCGCGGTGTGCGCCGCCGCGCGGGAGGGATGAGCATGGCGGTCCTGGTCGTCACGGGGACGGGCACGGAGGTCGGAAAGACCGCTGTCACGGCGGCAGTTGCCGCCGCGGCGGTCGCGGCGGGGCGTACGGTCGCCGTGCTGAAGGCCGCGCAGACCGGGGTAGGCCCTGAGGAGGCGGGGGATGCCGCCGAGGTCGCTCGGCTCGCCGGGGCGGTCACCGTCGCCGAGTGCGCGCGCTATCCCGAACCGCTCGCCCCGGCAACCGCCGCGCGGCGGGCGGGACTTGCTCCGGTGCGCCCTCAGGACGTCGTCGAGCTGGCCCAGAAGCTGGCGGTGGAGCACGACTTGGTGCTCGTCGAGGGGGCCGGGGGGCTGCTCGTGCGGTTCGACGAGGAGGGGGGCAACCTCGCCGACGTCGCCGCGCTGCTGGGGGCGCCGGTGCTGCTGGTCGCCTCCGCCGGGCTCGGGACGCTCAACACGACCGAGCTGACGGCCCGTGAACTGCGGTCCCGTGAGGTCGAGTTGCTCGGGGTCGTCATCGGGAGCTGGCCTCGGGTGCCGGATCTGGCGATGCGGTGCAATGTCGAGGATCTGCCGGTGGTGTCGGGGGCGCCGCTGCTGGGGGTGCTGCCGGAGGGGGTGGGGGCGCTGACTCCGGCCGACTTCCGGGAGGCTGCGGGGAGTTGGCTGGCGGGGCGGCTGGACGGCGTCTGGGACGCGGAGGAGTTCCGGGCGGGGCTGGAGTGAGGCTGGGGAGTTGGGGTTTTACGCCCGACTCCCTTCCCCCTAGGGCGATTCCGCCAGGATCCGGACCAGCTCGATCCGTGACCTGATCCCCAAGCGGTTGAAGACTCCCCGCAGATGGTGGTCGATCGTGCGCGGGCTCAGTGCGAGGCGCGCGGCGATCTCCCGGTTCGTCGCGCCGTCGGCGGCCATGCGGGCGACCAGCAACTGCTGGGCCGTGAGCGCGTCGACGGGGCTGGTGGACGCGCGTAGCGGCGCGGCGGGTGCGCCCAGGGCCCGCAGTTCGGCGCGCGCGAGGTCCGCGCAGTGCGGGGAGCCGAAGGAGGTGAACGCCTCAAGTGCGCTGTGCAGCCGGTCCCTTGCCTCGGTCCGGCGGCGCAGGCGGCGCAGCGCGCTGCCGAACAGCAACTCCGTGCGGGCGCGTTCGAAGTCGCGGGTGCCGTCGGCGTGCAGGTCGAGGGCGGCCCGGTAGTGGTCCACGGCCTCGGCGCCCGGTGTGAGCAGGGCCCGGCAGCGGGCGCTCAGGGCGAGGTCGTCGGGGCTGCGGACGGCTCGCGCCCAGCGGTCGTAGTCGGCGTGGGCGGCCCGCGCGACGCGGGTGTCGCCGGTGCGGACGGCGGCCTCTACGTACGCGGGGGTCGCGAGGTGCCGTATCGCGCGGTGGCCGTGGCCGGGGCCGAACCCGGCGAGCGCGCGGAGTCTCGCGGCGGCGGCGTCGAACTGTCCGGTGCCGAGGTCGAGGACGGCCAGCGCCCACTGGGCGAGGGCGGCGGGCAGGCCGAGGCCGTGCGCGAGGGCGTGCGCGCGTGCGGCGGCGGCGCGTTCGCGGCACAGGTCGGCGTCCCCGGTGAGCGCCGCGAACATCGCCAGGGCCGCCTGGAGGTGGCAGGCCGCGTTGTCCTGGCCGGTCGTGTACGCGTCCCTCAGCGCCTCCAGCGCCGCCGCCTCCGCCGCCCGTGGCCGCCCGGTCCAGAAGTCGGCGTACACCTGGAACTCCCGTGCCTGGACGACCGTCCCGGCGGCGCCCCTCGCCCTCGCCGACTCCGCCGCTCTGTGCGTCGCGGTGGCGGCGCGGGTGTGGTCGCCGAGCATCAGCGCCGCGATGCCGGCGTGCACGAGGAGGGTGGGGTCGCCGCCGGGGCCGCAGCGGCCCGCGGCGGCTTCCAGGAGGTCCCTGGCGTCCCGGTAGCGGCCGTCGACGGCCGCCGCGAGGCCGGGGAGGACTCCGGGCGGGGTGACGCCGGTGCGGTGGGTGAGGGCGAGGGCTTCCCGGCAGCGGCGGAGGTCGCCGGTGTAGATGGCGGCTTCGGTGGCTCGGGCGAGGAGGTGAGGGGTGTCGGTGGGGTCGGGGGTGGTGTGGCCTTTGGTGCTGGTGCGGCTCGTGGTGTCGGCGTGGCGAAACGTTCCGCCGCCTCCGCCGTCCTCGTCGCCCTCTTCGTCCTCGATCCCGCTCCTCCTCGCCACCCCCGCCAGCACCGCGTCGAACGCCTCCCCCGCGTTGCCCGCGCGCAGCGCGAGGACCCCCGAGAGGGCGTCGGCGTCGGTGCGGGCCGCGAGGAGGCGGGCGTGGTCGCCGTCGCCCGACTCCCAGGCGTCGGCCGCCGCGCGCGCGAGGAGGCGGGTGCGGACGGCGGGGTCGGGGGCGAGGGTCGCGGCACGTTCCGCGAGGGCGCGGGCGAGCGCGGGGACGCCCGCCGCGCGCGCGTGGCCGGCCGCCGAGGCGAGTTCCCCGGCGAGCCGCCCGCTGGGCCCGAGGGCGCCCGCGCCCCGGTGCCAGGCGCGGTACGGGGTCTCGGCGGCGCCGTTCAGCACGCGCGCGAGGAGGCGGTGGGCGTCGCGGCGGTCCGTGAAGGTCGCCGTCTCGTACGCGGCGACGCGGATCCAGTGGTCACGGAAGGCGACGCCGTCGGGAGTGGTGCAGGCGAGCCCGGCGGCCTCGGCGGCCTCCAGGGGGCGCGCGTCGAGGCCGGCTGCGGCCACCGCGCGCAGGAACGCGCGGGTGGGGACGGGGTGCTGGTCGGCGGCGGCGAGCAGGAGCAGGCGGCGCGTGTCCTCGGGGAGCGCGCGGATCTCGCGTCTTCGCGCGCGCAGGAGGTCGGGGGCGAGGGCCGCCGGTTCGGAGGGCAGGGGGTCGAGGCCGGCCGCCTGGCGGGCGGTCAGCCGTGCCGCGATCTCGGCGGCGGCGCGGGGGTCGCCGTACGCGCGCACGCGCACCCGCGCCCGGACGCCTTCGGTGGGGGCGAAGGCGGGGCGGGGCGGTGGCGAAGTGCGGTCGAGCGTGGGGGGAGTCACCGGAGTCACCACACTATTCACGTTACTGGCGGGTTACTTGAGCCGTAAAGACCGGCGACTTCACCGATGCGGCGCGCGGAGAGCGCACCGGACACTCCTGGCGACCCCACCCGTACCAGGAGGCATCATGCAGCGCCCCATGCGTCGCATCGCCGCGGCCGTCTCGGCCGTGTTCGCTTCGCTCCTTCTGTCGCTCTCCCTGTCCGTTCCGGCCGCCCACGCGGCGACGCACAATCCGGTCATTTTCGTGCACGGTCTCAGCAGTGACTCCAGTAGCTGGGACGACTGGGTCGCGGACTTCAAGGCGGACGGCTACACCGCGTCCGAGCTGGACGCGTGGTCCTACAGCTGGACGCAGTCGAACGTCACGACCGCGCAGCAGCTCGCCACGGAGGTCAAGAACGTCCTCGCCCGCACGGGCGCTTCGAAGGTCGACATCGTCGCTCATTCCATGGGTGTGCTCAGCACGCGTTACTACCTGAAGAACCTGGGTGGAACGGCCTATGTCGACGACTTCGTGTCGACGGCGGGCGTCAACCACGGGACGACGACCGCGGCCTGGTGCGCGTGGCTGTACACGTCGTGCTCGGAGATGAACACCGGGAGCTCGTTCCTGACGTCCCTGAACTCCGGTGACGAGACGCCGGGCAGCGTGTCGTACGCGAGCTACTGGTCGAACTGCGACGACGCGCTCACGCCGGACACGACGGCGATCCTGAGCGGGGCGACGAACGTCGAGGTCGGGTGTATCTCGCACACCGACATGAACAACGACTACGGCGTCTACCAGCAGGTCCGCAACTTCATCGCCTGACGGCTCGTTTCCGAGGGGGTGCGCGGCGCCCGTGCGGGGGACAATCGCGGCAGAGCCCGCGGGCAGGAGGTCCCCATGCCGACGCGCACCCCCAAGGACGCCGTCCGCCACCCGGTCTTCGCGCGTTTCTACACGCGCTTCAGCGTCGCGGCCGAGCCGTCCGTGGGGCCGCTGCGCGCCGAGCTGCTGGCGGGGCTCTCCGGGCGGGTCATCGAGATCGGCGCCGGGAACGGACTGAACTTCGCGCACTATCCGGCGGCCGTCTCCGAGGTCGTCGCCCTCGAACCGGAGCGGCTGCTGCGGCAGTCGGCGCGGGTGGCCGCGCTGCGCGCCGAGGTGCCGGTCGACGTCGTGCCGGGGGTCGCGGAGGCGCTGCCGGTGAAGAGCGAGGCGTTCGACGCGGCCGTGCTGTCGCTGACGCTGTGCAGTGTGCGGGACGTGGAGCGGGCGTTGCGGGAGGTCCGGCGGGTGCTGCGGCCGGGGGGTGAGCTGCGGTTCTTCGAGCACGGGCGGGGTGGGGGCGCGGTGATGCGGGGTGTGCAGCGGGGGCTGGACCGGACGGTGTGGCCGCTGTTGTTCGGGGGGTGTCGTCTGGACCGGGATCCGGTGGCGGCGATCGTCGGGGCGGGGTTCGAGCTCGGGGAGCACCGCAGGATGCTGGTGCCGCCGACGGGGTTGGTGACGCCGGCTTCGTACTGCGTGCTGGGGACGGCTCGCAAGGCGGTGGGCTGAGCGCCGCGGGCTCTGCGGGCCGGGGTCTCCACCCGTGGGTGGAGAGGGAGTTGGGGACTTGAGAGGGATACCGTCCGCTGAGGGGGCGACCCTACGCTCGGAGGCACGAGGAAGGTGCCGAGCGAGGAGGCCGCAGTGTCCGTATCCGCCGTGCAGCAGGACTCCGGGCTCGACCGGGTCGCGGCCCGGGCGCGGGGCCTGACGAAGGCGTACGGCTCCGGTGAGACCGCCGTCCTGGCGCTGGACGGGGTGGACGTGGACATCGCGCGGGGCCGGTTCACGGCGGTGATGGGCCCCTCGGGGTCGGGCAAGTCGACGCTGATGCACTGCCTCGCCGGTCTGGACTCCGTCTCGGCGGGCCGCGTCTGGCTGGGCGACACGGAGGTCACGACGCTGAACGACCGCGAGCTGACCCGCCTGCGGCGCGACCGGGTCGGTTTCATGTTCCAGTCGTTCAACCTGATCCCGACGCTGACGGCGGGCGAGAACATCACCCTGCCCATGGACATCGCGGGCCGTGAGCCGGACCGGAAATGGCTGGCCGAGATCATCGGCACCCTGGGCCTGCGCGACCGTCTCAAGCACCGCCCCGCCCAGCTCTCCGGCGGCCAGCAGCAGCGCGTGGCGTGCGCCCGCGCCCTGGTCTCCCGCCCCGACCTGATCTTCGCCGACGAGCCCACCGGCAACCTCGACTCCCGAGCCGGCCTGGAGGTCCTCACGATCCTCCGCCAGGCCGTCGACGCCCTGGGCCAGACGGTCGTGATGGTCACCCACGACCCGACCGCCGCCGCCCACTCGGACCTGGTCCTGTTCCTGGCGGACGGCCGCATCGTGGAGGACATGGAACGGCCCACGGCGGAGGGGGTGCTGGAGCGGCTACGGCTGTTCGCGGGCGGGGGCGGTGCATCGCCGGAGCCGGACGGGGCGGGAGTGGGCGACGGTGAGGTGCACGGGCGGGACCCGGCTCGTGGAACCCACGCGGGCCGGGCCCCGGACGCGGCCGGAGCCGGTGGGACACGCCGGCCGGACGATCCGGAAGCCGGTCCCGGTGCGACGGGCGGCCCGGGTCCGGCGGATGCCGACGCCGACGGCACTCGCCCCGCCCCCGGCGCACCCCCGGTCCCCCGCTCCGACCCCCGCGCGGAGGACTGAGCCATGCTCAAGGCCACCCTCCGCAGCTTCCTCGCCCACAAGGGCCGGCTCCTGTTGTCGGCGCTCGCCGTCGTCCTGTCGGTGGCGTTCGTGGCGGGGAGTCTGATCTTCTCGGACACGGTGACGCGGACGTTCGACCGGCTCTTCGCCTCCACCTCGGCGGATGTGACGGTGGAGCCGAGGGACGACCTCACCTCGGCGGTCCCCACCGGCGCTGTCCAGACCCTCCCCGCCGCCCTCGCGGAGCGCCTCGCGGCAGTCCCGGGCGTGGCGGACACCCACACAGAGGTGAACGTCGGGAACGCGACGGTCGTCGACGCGGAGAACGACCCGGTGGGACCGACGACGGGCGCCCCCACCCTCGCGCTGGACTGGCACCTCACCGACCGCAGCCCGGTGGAGCTGACCTCCGGCCGGCCCCCGCGCGGTGCCGGGGAAGCGCTGCTGGACGCGGACACGGCCGACAAGAAGGGCGTGCGGACCGGCGACGAGCTGACGGTGCTGGCCCAGCCGGGGACGTTCAGGGTCACCGTCGTGGGGATCGTCACTTTCACGACCACCAACCCCGGCGCGGCCCTCCTCTTCCTGGACCCGGCGGTCGCGGCGACGAAGCTGCTGGGCTCGCCGGACCGGGCGACGGCGATCGAGCTGCGCGCGGCGCCGGGCGTCTCGGACGAGGCCCTGAAGGAGCGCGTGGCGAGCGCGCTGGGCTCCGGGCCGTACGACGTGAAGACGGCGGGCGAGCAGGCGAAGTCCTCGGCGGAGCAGCTCGGCGGGTTCCTGGACGTGATCAAGTACGTGATGCTGGGCTTCGCGGGGATCGCGGTGCTGGTGGGCGTGTTCCTGATCGTCAACACGTTCTCGATGCTGATCGCCCAGCGGACCAGGGAGCTGGGCCGGCTGAGGGCGCTGGGCGCGGACCGGCGTCAGGTGCGGCGCTCGGTCCTCACGGAGGCCGTCCTGCTGGGCCTCACGGGCTCGACGCTGGGTCTGGCGGCGGGCATCGGCCTGGCGGCGGGCCTGATCAAGCTGATGTCGGTGTTCGGGATGAACCTGAAGACGACGGAGATGGTGATCGGCTGGCCGACACCGGTCGCGGCGTACGGGGTGGGTGTGGGCGTCACGTTCGTCGCCGCGTACCTGCCCGCGCGCCGGGCGGCGGCCGTCTCCCCGATGGCGGCGCTGGCGGACGCGGAGGTCGCCGGCGTGGGCCGCCCCCTGCGGGTGCGCGCGATCGTCGGCGCGGCCCTGGCCGCCCTGGGCGCGGCGGCGCTGGCGGGCTGCGCGACGGCGACGAGGACGGCGTCGGCGGCGTCCCTGCTGGGCCTGGGCGTCGTCCTCACCCTGCTGGCGACGGTCGTCGCGGGCCCGCTCCTGGTCCGTCCGGTGATCAGGGTGCTGGGCGGCGCGTTCCCGGCCCTGTTCGGCCCGGTCGGCCGGATGAGCCAGCGCAACGCCCTGCGCAATCCGCGCCGTACGGGCGCGACGGCGTCCGCGCTGGTGGTGGGCCTCGCGCTGGTCGGCGGGATGTCGGTGGCGAGCGCGTCGATGTCGGCGTCCTTCGACCGGCAGATCGACCGGACGCTGGGGGCGGACTTCGTCGTCCAGAGCGGCAACTTCACCCCGTTCACGAAGGAGGTCACGGACCGGATCCGGGCGACGGAGGGGGTCGGGCTGGCCGTCCGGACCCGTTTCGCGCCCCTCGCGGTGCGTCTCCCGGACGGCGAGCGGGTGAAGACGACGGCCGCCGGTTACGACCCGCGGCTGGACGAGGTCGCGCACATCACGTACGCGCGGGGCGACACGGCGGCGGCGCTGGCGGCCGGGCACGTGGCGATGGACGTGGACTTCGCGCGCGAGCACGGCGTGCGGATCGGCAGCGTCCTGCCGACGGAGTTCCCGGGCGGACGGCGGACGGAGCTGACGGTCGGCGCGCTCACCGACATGGACTCCGCGGAGGGGTTCGGGGCGCGGGGCGGGCTGTTCCTGGGGCTGGCGACGGTGGAGCGGTTCGTGCCGGGCGGCCAGGAGTCGGCGGTGTACGTGAACGCGGCGCGGGGGACGGGCGCGGGGACGCTGCGCGAGAAGCTGGAGCGGACCCTGGACCCGTATCCGCAGGTGCAGGTCCGTGACCAGGCCGACTACAAGAAGCTGGTGCACGACCAGATCGCGGTGCTGCTGTACCTGGTGTACGCGCTGCTGGGCCTGGCGATCGTCATCGCGGTGCTCGGCGTGGTGAACACGCTCGCGCTGTCGGTGGTCGAACGGACCCGGGAGATCGGCCTGTTGCGGGCGATCGGACTGGCCCGGCGGCAGTTGCGGCGGATGATCCGGCTGGAGTCGGTGGTGATCGCGGTGTTCGGCGCGGTCCTGGGGCTCGCGCTGGGCCTGGTGTGGGGGGTGTGTGTCCAGCAGGTGCTGGCGTTGCAGGGGATGACGGTGCTGGCGGTCCCGTGGGGGACGGTCGTCGCGGTGGTGGTCGGCTCGGCGGTGGTGGGGGTGGTGGCGGCGCTGCTGCCGGCGCTGCGGGCGTCACGGATGAACGTACTGGCGGCGATCGCACACGAGTGATGGGATGCGGATGAACGTTCAAGTCACTTGACGACAGATAGCTGTCGCAGGCAAGTCGCTATTGATCAGGGGGAGTTCATGACGCGTCCGTTCCGTTTCGGGGTCAATCTGCTGGAGCCCACGCCGTTGGACGTCTGGCGGGCGAAGTGCCGCCGGGCCGAGGAGCTGGGGTACGACGTACTACTGGTCCCGGACCATCTGGGGATGCCGGCGCCGTTCCCGTCGCTGGTCGCGGCGGCGGAGTCGACGAGTCGGCCCCGGGTGGGCACGTTCGTCCTGAACACCGGTTTCTGGAACCCGGCGCTGCTGGCCCGCGAGGTCGCGTCGACGGCCGCGCTGACCGGTGGCCGTCTCGAACTGGGCCTGGGCGCCGGGTACGTGGAGGCGGAGCACGAGGAGGCGGGGCTGCCGTGGGGCTCGCCGGGTGAGCGGGTGAGCCATCTTCGGCGCACGGTCGAGGAGTTGAGGAAGCGTCAGGGGGACGGCGTACGGGTGCCGTTGCTGATCGGCGGGAACGGCGACCGCATGCTGCGGCTGGCGGCGGAGCACGCGGATGTCGTCGCCTTCGCGGGCGCGCGGGTCGTCGAGGGGAGCGCGACGGGGCAGATAACTCCCCTGTCGCCGGAGGAGCTTGACGAACGGGTCGCGAAGTACGAGGAGTTGGCGTCCGGCCGCGAGGAGCCGGCGGAGCGGAACCTGCTGGTGCAGCAGGTGGTCGTCACGGACGATCCGGAGGGCGTCGTACAGCCGCTGCTCGAACGGATACCGGGGCTCACCGCCGAGCAGGCGCTCGCGCTGCCGATCCTCATGATCGGGTCGCGGGAGGAGATCGCGGCGAAGGTGCGGGCGCTGCGGGAGCGGTACGGCTTCACGTACTTCACGGTGCTGGAGGCGTTCATGGAGGCGTTCGGGCCGGTGCTGGCGGAGTTGCAGGGCCTGGAGCCGGTGGCCGAGGGCCGTCCGGATGCTGGAATGTCCGTCGAGGGGGTGCCCGGCGTGCTGTGATCGCCGTATGCCTGATCTGCACATAAGGGCCGCGTCGCCCGAGGACCTCGACACCGTGCTGGCCTTCTGGAAGACCGCCGCCGAGGGGACGAGCATCAGCGACGACCGGGCGGGCGTCGAGCGGCTGGTCGCCCGCGACCCCGAGGCGCTGATCCTCGCCGAGTCGGGCGGTGAGCTGGTCGGCACGGTGATCGCCGGGTTCGACGGCTGGCGCTGCCACCTGTACCGCCTCGCCGTCGACCCCGCCCGCCGCCGCGAGGGCATCGGCTCGGCGCTGCTGGCCGCCGCCGAGGAGCGCTTCGTGACGCTGGGCGGGCGGCGGGGCGACGCGATGGTGCTGACGCGCAACGAGACGGCGCACCATGCGTGGGCGGCGGCGGGGTACTCGCCGGAGGAGAAGTGGCGGCGATGGGTGAAGCCGCTGGCCTAGCCAGGCGGCTTTGCTCGTCCTTTACCCTTGAGGGGACTGTGCGCTCTTCCAGGGGGCACGGTCCCCTCCGATTTCTCTGCTTTCCCTGCTTCCCTACTTTCACGAAAGGTGTGAGCGTCCGCCCATGGGCGAGCCTCCCAGTACCCGACCTGCCGGTGCCCGACATCGCGCGTTCCTCCCCGCCCTGCCCGATCATGGGACGGAGGTGACCCGATGACCGAAGTGCTCCTCCTGCTGGTGGCGGTGCTGCTGTCGTTCGCGTGCGGTGCCTTCGTCGCCGCCGAGTTCTCGCTGACCACCGTCGAGCGCAGCGAGCTGGAGCGGGCGGTCGAGCGCGGCGAGCGGGGCGCCCCCGGCGCCCTCAAGGCCGTACGGAACCTGACCTTCCAGCTCTCCGGTGCCCAGCTCGGCATCACCGTCACCAACCTGATCGTCGGCATGCTGGCCGAACCGTCGATCTCGAAGCTGCTCTCCGGCCCCCTGGAGTCGGCCGGACTGCCGTCGAGCGCGTCGCGGTCGGTGGCGCTGGTGATCGGTACGGCCCTGTCGACGGTGTTCCTGATGGTCGTCGGCGAGCTGGTGCCGAAGAACTGGGCGATCTCCTCGCCGCTGGCGGTCGCGAAGAGCGTCGGCAACGCGCAGCGCTGGTTCAGCGCGGCGTTCCGGCCGTTCATCACGCACCTCAACAACACGGCGAACCGGATCGTGCGCCTCTTCGGCGTCGAGCCGACCGAGGAGCTGGCCGCCGCGCGCGGGCCGCAGGAACTCGCCGCGCTGGCCCGGCACTCCGCGAAGGAGGGCGCCCTGGAGGCCGACACCGCCGAACTGTTCGTGCGCACGCTGAACCTGACCGACCTGACCGCGGAGAACGTGATGACCCCGCGCGTGCAGGTGATGGCCCTGGAGGCGCAGGCGACCTGCGAGGACGTCGCGAACGCGACCCGCGCGAGCGGGCTGTCCCGGTTCCCCGTCTACCGGGGCAACCTCGACTCCGTCGTCGGCACGGTCCACATCAAGGACGCGCTGGCCGTCCCCGCCGAGCGCCGCGCGCGCGTACCGGTCGCGGAGATCATGCGCGAGCCTCTCCTCGTCCCCGAGTCCCTGACCGTCGACCGCCTCCTGGACCGGCTCTCCGGCAAGCGCACGATGGCCGTCGTCATCGACGAGTACGGCGGTACGGCGGGCGTCGCGACGCTGGAGGACATCGTCGAGGAGGTCGTCGGCGAGGTCCGCGACGAGCACGACCCGCACGAGACGCCCGACCTCGCCGCCGCGGGCACCGACGAGGCCGGACGCGCCCTCTACTCGGCCGATGGCTCCGCCCGTACCGATCAGCTCGCCCGCGTCGGCCTGCGGGCCCCTGAGGGGCCGTACGAGACGCTGGCGGGCCTCGTGGCGACGGGGCTGGGCCGGATCCCCGCCGTCGGCGACAGCCTCGACGTCGCCGGGTGGCATCTGGACGTCGTCGACGCCACCGGACGCCGCGCCGCGCGCGTCCTGCTGCACGCGCCCCTGCACGACGAGGAAACGGAGGAGGAACGATGACCGCGGTCCAACTGCTGATCGGCCTGGCGACCCTGGTCGTCAACGCCTTCTTCGTCGGCGCGGAGTTCGCGCTGATCTCCGTACGCCGCTCGCAGATCGAACCGTACGCCGAGCAGGGTGACCGGCGCGCGCGCAGTGTGCTGTGGGGGCTCGAACACGTCTCCGCGCTGATGGCCGCCGCGCAGCTCGGGATCACGCTGTGCACGCTGATCCTCGGTGTCGTCGCCGAACCCGCCATCGAGCACCTGCTGGAGCCGGTGTTCCACGCGGTCGGTGTTCCCGAGAGCGCCGGGCACGCCGTGTCGTTCGTCATCGCCCTGGTCCTCGCGACGTACCTGCACATGCTGCTCGGCGAGATGGTGCCCAAGAACATCGCCCTCGCCGAACCCGTGCGCAGCGCGCTGCTCCTCGGGCCGCCCCTGGTGACGCTCTCGCGCGCGCTGCGGCCGGTCATCTTCACGATCAACGCCTTCGCCAACACGCTGCTGAAGCTCCTGCGCATCGAGGCCAAGGACGAGGTGACCGCGACGTTCTCGGACGCCGAGCTCGCCCAGATCGTCAAGGACGCCGGGGAGGCGGGCCTCATCGACGACCGCGCGCAGGAACGTCTCCACGACGCCCTCGAACTCGGCCGCCGTCCCGTACGCGACGTCGTCCTCCCCCTCGAACGCGTCGTCTACGCGCGCGTGGGGGTCACCCCCGAGGCCCTGGAGGAACTCTCCGCCTCCTCCGGCTTCTCCCGCTTCCCCGTCGTCGACGAGGGCCGCCGCATCGTCGGCTACCTCCACATCAAGGACGCCCTCGACGCCTCCCCCCGCGACATGCCGTTCCGGCTGCGGGACCTGCGGCCCATCGCGCGCGTGCGCGAGGCCACGCCGCTGGACGACGTCCTGACGGCGATGCGGGGCAGCCGTACGCATCTGGCGGCGGTCCTGGGGGACGACGGACGGCTGGCCGGGATGGTGACGATGGAGGACGTGCTGCGGGAGCTGTTCGGGCAGCGGGCGTGAGGGGGCGGGCCGGGCGGGTGTGATCCGGCGGTGGGGCCGGGCGGCCGGCGAGTCGGGCCGGAGGGGCCGATCCGGCGAGGCCGACTGGCGCCTGCGGGAGGCTGTGGGGCTGGTCCGGCGAGGCCGGTCGCCATGTGCGGGCAGCCAGCGAGGCGCGATCCGTGAGGCTGGCCCGGTGAGGTCGGCTAGCACCTGCGGGCAGCCCGTGAGGCCGATCCGCCGAGGTCAGTCGGCGCTTGCGGCCGGTATGGCCATCCGCTGATCCGGCACCCCGCCGGCGCGGTCGGTTGCCTCGGGCACCGGGGCGACCGACCGGCCGGTATCGCCCGGGGTTACCATCGCTGACGCCATGCAGACGAAACCCACTCCCCCGTACGGCAGCCTCGTCGCGGTCGGCGACTCCTTCACCGAGGGCATGTCGGACCTCCTTCCCGACGGCACCTACCGAGGCTGGGCCGACCTCCTCGCGGCCCGCATGTCGGCCCGGACCACCGGCTTCCGGTACGCCAACCTCGCCGTACGCGGCAAGCTCATCAGCCAGATCGTCGAGGAGCAGGTGGGGGTGGCCGCCGGTATGGGCGCCGACGTCATCACCCTCGTCGGCGGCCTCAACGACACCCTCCGCCCCAAGTGCGACATGGTCCGCGTCAAGGACCTCCTCACGGAGGCGGTGGAACGCCTGGCGCCGAGCTGCGGACACCTGGTCCTGATGCGCAGCCCCGGCCGCCAGGGCCCCGTCCTCGAACGTTTCCGCCCCCGCATGGAGGAACTCTTCACCTGCGTGGACGACCTGGCCTCGAAGCACGGCGCCCTGGTGGTCGACCTCTACGGCGCCCCCTCCCTCGCGGACCCCCGCTCCTGGGACGTCGACCGCCTCCACCTCACCCCCGACGGCCACCGCCGCGTAGCGGAAGCGGTCTGGCAAACCCTGGGCCACACCCCCGAATTCCCGGACTGGCACGCCCCGATACCCCCCACTCCCCCACCGACCTGGACAGCCCGCCGCACCGCAGACATCCGCTTCACCCGCCAGTACCTCCTCCCGTGGATAGCCCGCCGCCTGACGGGCCGCTCCTCAGGAGACGGCCGAGCCCCGAAACACCCGGAGCTGCTGCCGTACGAGGGCCCGACGCCGTAAGCCTCACGCGGCGGCGGGCGTGCATGGGGTGGCCGGCGCGGGTGTTCTCCGCGCCGGCCGGGGTGTTCATCGCCTTCATCGCGCTGGGGGTCGTGGTCGGCGCCTGCGGCGCGGAGCCGGACAGCCCACGGCCCGAGCCGTCGACCGTCCAGCCGGTGACACCGACGCCGACCCCCACACCAACCCCGACACCGCCGACGCCTACGACCCCGTCGCCGTCGGCCGTGGTGCCGGAGGCCCCGACGCCCGAGGCGGAGATCCCCGCCACCCCCGAGATCCCCGAACCGGCCGCCCCAGAGCCTTCGGAGACCCCGCCGAGCCCGGCGGACCCGTACGTGTACTACAAGAACTGCGACGAGGCGCGCGCCGCTGGAGCCGCACCGCTGCACAGAGGGGACCCCCGTTATCGCGCGGAACTGGACCGCGACGGCGACGGTGTGGCCTGCGAGCCGTACTTCGGGCGGTGATGCGCGTCTCGTAGCTTCGCACCAACCCCACCCCGGCCCTGGCCTGCGTGAATCGCCAGTAGAATCAGGTCACGTGACTTCCGCTGCCGTAAAGCCCCGTATCCCGAACGTCCTCGCCGGACGGTATGCCTCCGTCGAGCTGGCCACCCTGTGGTCGCCCGAGCACAAGGTGAAGCTGGAGCGGCAGCTCTGGCTCGCGGTGCTGCGGGCGCAGCGGGATCTGGGGATCGAGGTGCCCGAGGGGGCGATCGAGGATTACGAGCGGGTGCTGGAGACCGTTGACCTCGGGTCGATCGCCGAGCGGGAGAAGGTCACGCGGCATGACGTGAAGGCCCGGATCGAGGAGTTCAACGACCTCGCGGGGCACGAGCAGGTGCACAAGGGGATGACGTCCCGGGACCTCACCGAGAACGTCGAGCAGTTGCAGGTGCGGCTGTCGCTGGAGCTGGTCAGGGACCGCACGGTGGCGGTGCTGGCCCGGCTCGCGAAGCTGAGTTCGGAGTACGGCGAGCTGGTGATGGCCGGCCGCTCGCACAACGTGGCGGCGCAGGCGACGACCCTGGGCAAGCGTTTCGCGACGGCGACGGACGAACTGCTCGTGGCGTACGCGCGCGTGGAGGAGCTGCTCGGCCGCTACCCCCTGCGCGGCATCAAGGGCCCGGTGGGCACGGCGCAGGACATGCTGGACCTTCTCGGCGGCGACGCGGCGAAGCTGGCGGACCTGGAGGGCCGTATCGCCGGTCACCTGGGCTTCTCGCAGGCGTTCACGTCGGTGGGCCAGGTGTACCCCCGCTCGCTGGACTACGAGGTCGTGACGGCCCTCGTACAGCTCGCGGCGGCCCCGTCGTCGCTGGCGAAGACGATCCGTCTGATGGCGGGCCACGAGCTGGTGACGGAGGGCTTCAAGCCGGGCCAGGTCGGCTCCTCGGCGATGCCGCACAAGATGAACACGCGCTCCTGCGAGCGGGTCAACGGCCTGATGGTGATCCTGCGCGGGTACGCGTCGATGACGGGCGAGCTGGCGGGCGACCAGTGGAACGAGGGCGACGTGTCGTGCTCGGTGGTCCGCCGCGTCGCCCTCCCGGACGCGTTCTTCGCGCTGGACGGCCTGCTGGAGACGTTCCTGACGGTGCTGGACGAGTTCGGCGCGTTCCCGGCGGTCGTCGCGCGCGAGCTGGACCGCTACCTGCCGTTCCTGGCGACGACGAAGGTCCTGATGGGCGCCGTACGCGCGGGCGTGGGCCGTGAGCTCGCGCACGAGGCGATCAAGGAGAACGCGGTCGCCTCCGCGCTGGCGATGCGCGAGCAGGGCGCCGAGCGCAACGAACTCCTCGACAAGCTCGCCGCCGACGACCGCATCCCCCTGGACCGCGCGCAGCTCGACGCGCTGATGGCCGACAAGCTGTCCTTCACGGGCGCGGCGGCCGACCAGGTCGCGTCGGTGGTGTCCCGCGTCGAGGAGATCGTCAAGCAGCGTCCGGAGGCGGCCGGTTACACCCCCGGGGCGATCCTCTGACCCGCTTCACCCAGGCCGAGCTGGAGGCCGCGCGCGACCGCCTCGTCCCCGACGTGGCCGCGCCCGGCCTCCGCGTGCTGTTCTGCGGCATCAACCCGGGCCTGATGACGGCGGCGACGGGCCACCACTTCGCCCGCCCCGGCAACCGCTTCTGGCCGGTCCTGCACCTCTCCGGCTTCACACCCCGCCAGCTGAAACCGGCGGAGCAGTCGCAGCTCCTGTCGTACGGCCTCGGCATCACGAACGTCGTCGCCCGCGCGAGCGCGCGTGCGGACGAACTCTCCGCCGAGGAGTACCGCGAGGGCGGGCGCATCCTGTCGGCCAAGGTGACCCGCCTCAAGCCCCGCTGGCTGGCGGTCGTCGGCATCACGGCCTACCGGGCCGCCTTCGACGACCGGCACGCGCGCGTGGGACCGCAGGAACGGGTCATCGGCGACACGCGCGTGTGGGTGCTGCCGAACCCCAGCGGCCTGAACGCGCACTGGACGGCGTCGACGATGGCGGAGGAGTACGCGCGCCTGCGGGAGGCGGCGGAGGACTGACGTTCACGCGTCCCGCCTCCGTACCCGCCAACCCCCCACCCCCAGCGCCGCAGCGCTCCACAAGGCCGTCACCAGCAGCCCCGCCCACGGATCGACGTCCGGCTCGCTGTGCAGCACCGCCTGCCCCGCCCGGTCCGGGAACCAGTCCGCGGCCGTCCCGGACATGTCCCCGACGACGAACGACACGATCAGCAGAAACGGTACGACGATCCCGAGCGTCGCCACCCCGCTGCGCAGTACGGCCGTGAGCCCCGCCGCCAGCAGAGCCATCAGCGTCAGATAGATCCCGCACCCCACGGCACCCCTGACGCCCTCACCCCACCCGACCCCGTCACCGGTCAGAAGGGTGACGGCACCGGTGAGCAGGCCGACCGCCAGTACGGGTCCGGCGATGGCCGTCACCTTCGCCGCGAACCAGCGTGTGCGGTCGGGTACGGCCGCGAGGGACGTCCGCAGGGCGCCGTCGCGGAACTCGGCGGCCATGGCGGTCGCCGCGAAGGACACGGCGGCGATCTGGCCGAAGCTGATGCCGAAGAAGGCGGCGAAGAGCGGGTCGCCGTCGGACGCCCCCTGCCCGGCGAGGGCCGAGAAGGCGACGGTGGTGAGGCAGAGCGCGCCCAGGGCGACGAACGGTGACCGCAGGGTGCGGATCTTGAGCCACTCGGCGTGGAGTGCGGAAACGTACATGCGGGGCTCCTAGAGGTGTGCCGTGAACTCGGTCTCGCCCGCGGTCAGGTCGAAGTACGCCTGCTCCAACGTGCCCTCCTCGGCGGCGAGTTCGAGGAGGGGCACGCCCGCGTCGGAGGCGAGGCGGCCGATGTCGTCCACGCGCGCGTGGTGGACGGTCCAGTGCCCGTCGGGGTGTACCTCGGCGCGACGGCCCGCGCGCGCGAGGGCGTCGGTGAGGGCGGCGGGGTCGGACGTACGCACCCGTACGCGCGGGTGCACGCGTGCGTCGACGAACTCCTTGAGCGGGGTGTCCGCGAGGAGGCGGCCCCGGCCGAGGACGACGAGGTGGTCGGCGTAGGCGGCGGTCTCGTTCATGAGGTGGCTGGAGACCAGGACCGTACGGCCCTCCTCGGCGAGGCGGCGCAGGAGGCGGCGGATCCAGGCGATGCCCTCCGGGTCGAGGCCGTTGGAGGGCTCGTCCAGCAGGACCACCGCGGGGTCGCCGAGGAGGGCGGCGGCGATGCCGAGGCGCTGGCGCATGCCGAGGGAGTACGTCCGTACGCGCCCGCGCGCGGCGGACGCGAGGCCGGTCTCCTCCAGGACCGCGTCGACCCGGCGTACGGGGATGCGGTTGCTCGCGGCCAGCACGCGCAGGTGGTCGCGGCCGGTGCGGGCGGCGTGCGCGGCCTGCGCGTCGAGCAGCGCGCCGACGTGGCGCAGGGGTTCGGGGAGCGAGGCGTAGGGGCGGCCGTCGAAGGTGGCACTGCCCGAGGTGGGGTGGTCCAGGCCGATGAGGAGGCGCAGGGTGGTGGTCTTGCCCGCGCCGTTCGGGCCGAGGAAGCCGGTCACGCGGCCGGGTTCGACGCGGAAGGTGAGGCCGTCCACGGCGCGGCGGGTGCCGTGGACCTTGGTCAGGTCGCGGACGTCGATGCTGGTCATGTCCACCACCCTGGCGTCCGGCCCGGTCCGGGGGCTTCCCCCGGCGGTGGGATCCGTCTCCCCCGGCCGGGGGAGGCCCGTTGTCAGTGGTGCCTGTCACGCTGTCCGTATGGCCCGGTTCCTGAGCCCGCTGCTGCGGGGGACGACGTACACACGGCTCCTGCATCTGTGGGTGCCGATGCTCCTGGTGAGCGTGTGGATGTTCATCGATCCCCGGCGGCCGTGGGTGGTGGCGCTGCTGGTCATCCCGGTCGGGCTGGTCGCGGGGGTGCGGACGGGCGAGGGCGTGCAGGCGCGGTGGATGCTCACGCCGGGGAAGGAGAACCCCGGCTTCTCGATCGCGCCGTCGGTGACCCGGCGGGACCGGCTGCGTACGGTCGTCTGGCTCGAAGCCCGGTTGCTGCTGGGGGCTGCGGCGACGTTCGTGTGTGTCTGGATGCCGTCGCTCGTGTACGACCTCGTGCGGCTCTCCCTGGGACACCCGAGCGGCCTGGTGGCCTGGAGTCCGTCGCCGCACTGGTCGTACGCCCTGCTGATCCCGTTCCCGCTCCTCGCCCTGTACGGCGGTGTCGTCGGCCTCGGGCAGCTCGTGACCGTCGCCGCGCGCGCCCTCCTCGGCCCGTCCGCCGCCGAGCGGCTCGCGGCGCTGGAGGAGCGTACGGAACGGCTGCTGGAGCGCACGCGCATCGCCCGGGAGCTGCACGACTCGATCGGGCACGCGCTGACGGTGGCCGTCGTGCAGGCGGGCGCCGCGCGGGCGGCCGGTGATCCGGCGTTCACCGCGCGGGCGCTGGAGGCGATCGAGGAGACCGGGCGGGCCGCGCTGGAGGATCTGGAGCGGGTCCTCGGGGTGCTGCGGGAGTCCGAGCGTCCGGCGAGCGGCCGGCCGACGCTCGCGGAGGCGGACCGGCTGCTGGAGTCGGCGCGGGCGTCGGGGGCGCTGGTGGACGCGGAGCTGTCGGGGCCGCTGGAGACGGTGCCGGGGCCGGTGTCGCGGGAGAGCTACCGGATCCTTCAGGAGGCGCTCACGAACGTCCTGCGGCATGCGGGACCGGTACCGGTGCACGTCCGCGTGGGCGTCGAGGCGGACGTACTGCGGCTGGAGGTGCGTAACCCGCTGGCCGAGCGCCTCCCCGGACCCGGGCGCGGCAGCGGGCTGCGGGGCATCCGCGAACGGGCCGCGCTGCTCGGTGGGCAGGCGTCCACCGGGCCCGACGCCGGGGAGTGGCGGGTACGGGCGGAGCTGCCGTTGGGCTGATCTACGCTGACCGGATGCCGGTCACTGTTCTCCTCGTCGACGACGAGCCGCTGGTCCGCGCGGGGTTGCGGGCCGTCCTGGAGGCCCAGCCCGACATCACCGTCGTCGGCGAGGCGGCCGACGGAGCCGCCGTCGTACCGCTCGTCCGGCAACTGCGGCCCGACGTCGTCGCCATGGACGTACGGATGCCACTGCTCGACGGGATCTCCGCGACCCGGGCCGTGCTGCGGGGAGTCGACGCGCCGCCGAAGATCCTGGTGGTGACGACCTTCGAGAACGACGAGTACGTGTACGAGGCGCTGCGGGCCGGGGCCGACGGGTTTCTGCTGAAGCGGGCGCCGGCGGCGGAGATCGTGAACGCGGTGCGGGTGGTGGCGGCCGGGGACTCGCTGCTGTTCCCGGCGTCCTTGCGGAAGCTGGCGGCGGAGTACGGGGGCGGGGAGGGCCGGGACCGGCTGGAGTCGGCCGGGCTGACCGAGCGGGAGGGCGAGGTGCTGCGGCTGATGGCCCGGGGGCTGTCGAACGCGGAGATCGCCGGGCAGTTGGTGGTGGGCGCGGAGACCGTGAAGTCGCATGTCAGCGCGGTGCTGGGGAAGGTGGGGGCGCGGGACCGGACGCAGGCGGTGATCGCCGCGTACGAGTCGGGGTTCGTGGCGCCCGGGTAAGGGGACGGTGAGGCCGGCGCTGGGGCGGTTGCTCCGGGGCGCACGCGTGTGAGACTGCCCGTATGGCACAAGTGACCTTCACGAGCGTCGCCCCCGTCATCCCCGTCCGCGATCTCGACGCCGCCCTGGAGCGGTACCGGCGCCTGGGCTTCACGGCGGACGCCTACGACGGTCCGGACCGGTACGGCTTCGTCGAGCGGGGCTCGGTCTCGCTGCACCTCACCGAGTGGGCCGACCACGATCCCACCCGCACCGGCGCCGTGATCTACCTCTACGTGAGCGACGCGGACGCGCTCCATGCGGAATGGAAGGCGTCCGGCGTCGAGGGCCGCCTCGGGGAGCCCGAGGACACGCCGTACAAGCTCCGGGAGTTCACGTACACCGACGTCGAGGGAACGGCTCACCGCGTGGGGTCACCACTGGCGACGTGAGCGGTGCCTGTCGGGTGGGCCGCCTATCGGGTGGGCCGGCGGAGGTCGAACTCCGCCCACACCGTCTTGCCGCTCGGCGGGTACGGGATGGTCCCCCAGCGGTCCGCCAGCGCCGCGACGAGGACCAGGCCCCGGCCCGACTCGTCGTCCGGGTTCGGCCGCGGCCACGGGAGCCGGTCCCCGCGCGCGTCCGTGAGCGCCGCGCGCAGGATGCCGGTCGTCCTGTCGAGCGCCAGGCCGATACGGAAGTCGCGGCCCTGCACGCGGCCGTGCAGCGCCGCGTTCGACGCGAGTTCGGCGACGACCTGCTCGACGCGCTCCGCCTGCGCCGCAGGGACGTGCCACGCCTGGAGGCGCTCGACCGTGAGGAGACGGGCCAGGCGGGCGCCCCTGCGCGTGGACGACAGGAGCTGGTCGAAAGTGTGTACGGTGTCGGGGAGTTGGGGAGTCGTGGTGTTCATGAGGCCAAGGTGGAGGGCGCGCGGGGGCGCGTTCCAGACCTGAGGCCCGTACGCTGCGTCAGCGTACGGGGGCAATCCGTAGACGGTACGCGGGTGTTGCCGTCACCCTGGGCGGGTCGATCGCGGGGAACAGCGCACGTACAGACCCGGAGGTGGCCGCGTATGACCGACGGTGCGGAGATCTTGGACGACGAGGAGGACGGGGACGGGGTGGAGGCGGTCGACGATCACGAGCGTGAACCCGATCCCTCCGACAGTCTGAAGACGTTCGGGGCTGTCGTCCAGGGTCTGCGGGAGCATCAGGGGCTCAGCAGGGAACAATTCGGCTCGATCATCGGGTACTCCAAACACACGGTGGAATCAGTGGAGTTGGGGAGGCGGATGCCGGATGAGAGGTTCGTGGACAGGGCGGAGGAGGCGCTCGGGAACACGGGGGCACTGCGAAGGGCGGCACCGTTCCTGACGCGGGGTGAGACCGGGTTGGCGGTGTGGTTCAGGAAGTGGGCGCGGCTGGAGAAGAAGGCGGTGAGCCTCTACACGTACGAATGCCGGACGGTGCCGGGGCTGTTGCAGTCGGAGCCGTACGCGCGGACCGTGTTCGGCAACAGTCTCCCTCCACTGTCGGATGGGCAGATCGAGGAGCAGGTCGAGGCTCGGTTGGAGCGTCAGCAACTGCTGTACACCCGGCCGAATGTCCCCTTCAGCTTCATCGTCGAGGAGCACCTCTACCGACGGCGACTGGGCGGGGTGGAGGTGACACGGAGCCTGCTCGACATGGCGCTAGAGCTGAGTTCCTTGCGCAATGTGACGCTCCAACTCATGCCGCTGGAGTCTGAGTTCCACGCGTGCCTGGATGGGCCTCTGCGCCTTCTGGAAAATCCGACGCGGAGGCGGCTCGCGTACTCCGAAGGCCAAAAGAACGGCCGCCTGATCAGCGAACCGAAGGAGGTGAGCCCTCTCTACCAGCGCTATGACACACTGCGCTCGCAGGCCCTGAACCCGAAGGAATCGCGGGGTCTGTTGGAGCGACTGCGAGGAGAGCTATGAGCACCACGGAACTCGCCTGGTTCAAGTCCAGCTACAGCGGGACGCAGGGTGATAGCTGCGTTGAGGTTGCGGCGTGGTTCAAGTCCAGCTACAGCGGCACTGAGGGCGACGACTGCGTCGAGGTCGCCATCGCCCAACAGGCCATCTCCGTGCGGGACTCCAAAGACGTGACCCGCCCCCACTTCTCCGTCGGCCGTACCGGCTGGAAGCACTTCGTGGGGTTCGTGTCGGAGGCGTGAACCCGGCTCGCGTCCGTCAGTTGGCCAGCGCCGTCCGCAGGACGTGGGCCACCTTGACGGACGCGATGTCCTTGAGACTGTGACCGTCCGCCAGGTCGCTGTACTCCCCGAACTCCCCCGTGTCCGCATCGGACTTGCCGGGCGCGAGGTGGACCGCGTTGATGTACGCCTGCCCCACGTACTCGCCGCCCTTGTCGAAGGCGTTGACGATCGCAACGTAGTTCGCGTGCTCGTCACCTTCGTTCGTGATCTTGTACGTGAACTCGTAACTGCTGTCCGCGTAGCAGTCGTTGTAGCCGTACTCGTCGGTGTCGTCGCACTTCTCCCCGGCGTCGAGGTTGTCGTTCGTCCTCTCCACGAACTTCCCGCCGGAGACCTCGACATGACTCAACGCGTCGCCGTCGCCCTTCAGCGTCCACCAGGCGACGCCACCACCGACGAGCAGCGCGGCGACGGCGCCGACGGCTATCAAGGCCCGCTTGTCCAGGCCCCGTCGCGGGGTGACCGGGGGCTGTGGCGGAAGGTCGGGGGCATGGAACTCGACCTCGGAGATGGCGGAGCCGAGGGTCTCGGGTCTTTCGGGGGTGTTGTCGGTCATCAGGTTCCTTCGGGGTTTCCTCGCCGTTGGCCACGGCTGCGCTGCCGATGAAGCGTACGGTCGATGACGCGTCCCCCACCTCCGAGTACGATCCGCCCACACTCGACTTGCCTGGGAGGACGCGCGTGGGGCGGCTCATCGGTGGGGATCCGTCGTTGTTGCGGCGGATCAACTCCGCGGTGGTGCTGCACGCGCTGCGTGCGGCGGAGCGGGCGACGTTGACGGAGGTCACGCGGGTGACCGGGCTGTCGCGGCCGACGGTCGAGGGGGTCGTGGAGGATCTGATCGAGGCGGGGCTGGTCGTCGAGGAGGCGGCCGATGTGACGGTCGTACGGCGCCAGGGGCGGCCGGCCCGGCGGTTCCGGTTCCGGGCGGAGGCCGGGTATCTGCTGGGGCTGGACATCGGGGCGCACCGGGTGTCGGCGGTCGTGGCGGACCTGGACGGGCGGGTGCTGGGGGCGCAGAGCAAGGAGGTCGCGGAGGCGGCGCCCGCCGACGAGCGGCTGGAGCGGGCGCGTACGGCTGTCGCGGAGCTGCTGCGGCGGGCCGGGGTGCCGCGCAGCGCGCTCAGGGCAGTCGGCGTGGGGACGCCGGGGATCGTGGAGGCGGACGGGACCGTGCGGCTGTGCGCCGCGCTGCCCGAGTGGACCGGGCTGCGGCTGGGTGAGCGGCTCAGCCGGTCGTTCAAGTGCCCGGTGCTGGTGGAGAACGACGCGAACGCCGCGGCCGTCGCCGAGCACTGGAAGGGCGCCGCCGTCGACTCCGACGACGTGGTGCTGGTCCTCGCGGGGCTGAGCCCGGGGGCCGGGTCGCTGATCGGAGGGCGGCTGCATCGCGGGTACGGCGGGGCGGCGGGGGAGATCGGGGCGCTGCACCTGCTGGGGCGCGAGGTCACGCCCGAGGCGCTGCTCTCCACGACCGGCGTGCCGCTGTCCCCTCAGGACCATCAGGCGGCCACGGCGGTCTTCACGCGCGCGGGGGACGGCGATCCCGGCGCCTGCGCGGCCGTCGACCGGTTCTTCCGGCGGCTCGTCCACGATGTCGCCGCGCTCGTCCTCGCGCTGGATCCCGAGCTGGTCGTCGTCGGCGGGGCCACGAGCGGACTCGGCGACCTCCTCGACCCGCTGCGCGACGAACTCGCCCGCTACTGCCTGCGGCCGCCGCGGGTCACGCTCTCCTCCCTGGGAGAGGCGGCTGTGGCGATGGGGGCGCTGCGGCTTGCTCTGGACCATGTGGACCAGCAGTTGTTCGCGGTGGAGGGGACGGTGACGGGGCGGCAGGGGTTGGGGTGGTGAGGCGAAGGGACGGGGGTGCACGGGTCGGAGGGGACGGGAGCGGCAGCGGCAGCGGCAGCGGCAGCGGCAGCGGCAGCGGCAGCGGCAGCGGCAGCGGCGAGGTGCCCCGGCCCGCTTGGCTTGTCGGGGAAACGGGCAGCGCTCCGGGAAAGTTCCCGCGCACCCCTCCGGCTTACGCCGCCTCCCTCGCTCGACGCCAGGGCGCCCCGCCGCAGGGGCACCCGGCCCGGCAATGCCGCCGAACGGCCGGGCGCCCCGCGTCGGCTCAGGAAACCCTCTCCCCTTCCTCGATCTCCACCCCGCCCGACGCCCCGAACGTCAGGCGGCACGTGTCAGCGCGGTACGTCGCGACCGAGAGCGCGGCTAGGCGGTCGGCGGTCGTGAAGTGCGTGGTGACGACCAGGACGGGAGCCCCCGGCAGCCGGTCGAGCTGCTTCGCGTCGTCCGCGCGCGCGGAACCGAGTTCCACGGAGCGGTTCTGGGCGGTGAGGTCCAGGTGGTGGAGTTCGCGGAGCAGCGCACGCGCGCGGGCGGGACCGGAGAGGTTGTCGGTGGGCGGGAGCGCGGGGACGGAGGTCTCCGGCACGTAGAGGAGTTCCGCGGCCACCGGCTGCCCGTGCGAGACGCGTGAGCGCCGGACGACGTGGACGGCGAGCCCGCGCGGGAGCGCGAGGGCGGTGGAGACGGCCGGCGGGGGCGCGGTCAGGTCGCTGTCGACGGGCTGCCAGGTGTCGTCACCGGCGTCCGGCCAGGACGTGCCCTCGGGGCCGACATCGACGCCCACGCGCGGGGGCGCGACGGTGGTGCCGACGCCCCGGCGGCGGTGGAGCCGCCCCTCCAGTTCGAGTTGTTCCAGTGCCTGCCGGAGCGTCGCGCGGGCCACGCCGAAACGGGCCGCGAGTTCGCGCTCGTTGGGCAGCACCTCCCCCACCGTGAACTCCGAGTCGAGTGCTTCGCTGAGCACTGTCCGCAGATGCCAGTACTTCGGTTCCGGCACCGTTTCCAGCTGCGTGGTCCCCACCCTGTCCTCCACCCCGCCCCGTGGTTCAGGCCCTTTACGCGCCCTTGTTTATTAAAGGTTGTTTCACTTGTCAGCGACCATAGGGCGGCCCCCAACCTTGGTCAATACCAATGGGAGAAACCGCTTTCGGCCAGGTGTGGACCGGAAAACCGAACCAGGGGCTACCCGTCGGTAGCAACAACTGACAAGCTGTCTACGGAGTTTCACCGCCGCGTTCCAGACGAGGAGCATCCGCATGTCAGCCACCGTCTCCTTCAAAGTGCCTTCCGCGCGCGGACCGCAACCCGTGACCGTCTCGTACGCGCGCGTGGGACACGGCGAACCGCTCCTCCTCCTGCACGGCATCGGGCACCACCGCCAGGCGTGGGACCCGGTGATCGACATCCTGGCGACCGAACGGGACGTCGTCGCGGTGGACCTTCCCGGCTTCGGCGCGTCCCCGGGGCTCCCGGAGGGACTCCCGTACGACCTCCCGACGACGACGGCCGTCTTCGCGGCGCTCTGCGAGGCCCTGGACCTCGACCGCCCGCACGTGGCGGGCAACTCCCTCGGCGGCCTGATCGCCCTGGAGCTGGGCCGCGAGCGCCTCGTACGGTCCGTCACGGCGCTGGCCCCCGCCGGTTTCTGGTCCGAGGCGGAGCGGCGTTACGCGTTCACCGTGCTGCTGACGATGCGCCGTATCGCGCGCGGGATGCCGCTGCCGCTGGTGGAGCGCCTGTCCCGGTCGGCGGCCGGCCGCACTGCCCTGACGAGCACCATCTACGCCCGCCCCGCGCGCCGTTCGCCGGAGGCGGTGGTCGCCGAGACGCTCGCCCTGACCGGCGCGACCGGCTTCGACGCGACCCTGCGCGCGGGCGGCGCGGTCCAGTTCACGGACGACGTACGGGACGTCCCGGTGACGATCGCCTGGGGCACCCGGGACCGCGTACTCCTGCGGCGTCAGGGCGTCCGCGCGAAACACGTCATCCCCCAGGCCCGGTTGATCCGTCTCCCCGGCTGCGGTCACGTGCCGATGCCGGACGACCCGGCGCTGGTGTCACGGGTGATCCTGGACGGGAGCCGCTGAGGGCTCGCCAGCGCCCCCAGGCGCCCTCCTGAGCGCCCCCGACCCCACCGCCACCCCGAGACCCACCAGCGCGCTCCCCAGCCCCTGAGCGGCCCCGTAGGAGCCCGCGCCGACGACAGGCGCGGTTCCCGCGGCGGCGACCGGGATCAGCCCGGAGAAGAGCGTCGCCCGCTCGGCCCCCAGCACCCGCAGCCCCCGGTACCAGCACACGAACCCCACGACGGTCACCACCACGGCCTGCCACAGCAGCGCGACCGCCTCACCCCCGTCCGGCCACCGCACCCACGCGCCCCCGTCGACGATCAGCCCCAGCCCCGCCGACTCGACCGCCGCCACCCCGCACACCGTCGCCGACGTCAACACCGGCCCCAGCACCCGCAGCACCGGCGTCGCCAGCACCGCGAACCCCACCTCACCGACCAGCGCGAGCCCCGAGTAGGCGAGCCCGGCGCCGTCGGTACGCCCCCACCCCTGCACGACGAACGCGCCCCCGGCCACCAGCAACGCCCCGAACAGGCGAGGGCGCCTCCCCTCCAGGAGCGGCACCAGTACGGCGACGACGACCGGCGCGCACCCGACGAACACCCCGGGGACGGCCGGTTCGGCGGAGCGCTCCGCCGCGAGGACGGCCAGGTTGAAGCCGACCATGCCGACGCCCGACAGCAGCGCCACGCGCAGCCACTGACGCAGGCCCAGCAGCCGCAGGCGCTCGCGCGCCGCGCCGGGCGAGGGGCGCGAGCAGCAGGAAGGCGAGGCCGTAGCGCAGGGCCTGCCCGCCCGCGTACGGGTAGTCGCCCAGGACGCTGTTGGCGGTGAAGGAGGCCCCGACGAGGAGGCAGGCGAGCGCGGCGAAGAGCGCGCCGCGCGCGTAAGCGGCGTTCATGGACGGGACGTTAGGGACGGCGGCGGCCCGCATTAAGGTCCACTTCCATGGCGTCATCGGGGACCAATCCGTGGGAGGTGCTCCGGCCTGTGGCCGACGCTCCCGCGCGCACGCGGGGACGGGCGTTGCAGGAGGCGCTGCGGGAGGCGATCCGCGCGGGGCGGCTGGCTCCCGGGACGCGGCTGCCGTCCAGCAGGGACCTCGCCGCCGATCTGGGGGTGTCGCGGGGGCTGGTGACCGAGGCGTACGAGCAGTTGACCGCCGAGAGCTACCTGCGCAGCGGGCGCGGCGCGGGGACCTGGGTCGGGGACGCGGTCCGCGCGGCGGCGCCCCGCGCGCGGGACCGTGCGCCGCGTACGCGGGACGCCCGCGCCGACTTCGTGCCCGGCTCGCCCGACCTGTCGCTGTTCCCGCGCGCCGCCTGGGCCGCCGCCCAGCGTGCCGTGCTCGCCGAACTCCCCCACCGGGACCTCGGCTACCCCGACCCGCGCGGCCTGCCCCGCCTGCGCACCGCCCTCGCCGCGCTGCTGACCCGGCGCCGGGGCGTGGCCGCCGATCCGGAGCGGCTCGTCGTCGTCTCCGGCGTCGCGCAGGCCCTCGCGCTGCTCGGCGGCGCCCTGCACGCGCGCGGGATCCGCGAGGTCGGCGTCGAGGACCCGGGGAGCCCGCCGCACGCCGAGCTGTACGCCGCCGCGGGCCTGGACGTCGTACCGCTGCCCCTGGACGGCGAAGGGCTCGCGCTCGGGCCGCTGCGTCGCGCGCGGGTGCGGACGGTCGTCACCACGCCGGCCCACCAGTTCCCGACCGGCATCGCGTACGCGCCCCGGCGGCGCGCGGAGCTTCTGGAGTGGGCGCGCGCGGTGGACGGGTTCGTGCTGGAGGACGACTACGACGGGGACTTCCGCTACGACCGGGACCCCGTCGGCGCGCTCCAGGGGCTCGACCCCGAGCGCGTCGTCTACACCGGGTCGGTCAGCAAGTCCCTCGCGCCCGGACTGCGTCTGGGCTGGCTGCTGCTCCCCGAGGCGCTCGCCGAGGACGTCACCGAGCGCAAGCGCACCGCCGACCTCGGGCATCCCGCCCTCGACCAGGCCCTCTTCGCCCGCTTCGTCGAACAGGGCGACTACGACCGCCATCTGCGCCGCTGCGGGCGTGCCTACCGGGAACGCCGGGACGCCCTCGTCTCGTCCCTCGCGGACCACTTCCCCGGCACCGAGGTCTCCGGCATCGCCGCCGGGCTGCACGTCATCGCGACACTCCCGGAGCGGTACGGGCCCGAGGGGCGGTTCCTGGAACGGGTCGCGCGGGCGGGGGTGGCGGTGCGGGGGCTGGAGGAGTATCAGCACGCGCGCGGGGACGACGATCCCGGCCTCGCCCCCTCAGCGTCGTCCACGCGCGCACGCGTACGGAGCGACGTACGCCCCCGTCTCGTCCTCGGCTACGCCCACCTCACGCCGGGACGGATCCGTACCGGCGTCGCGCTGATGGCGCGGGCCGCCGGGGAGTGACGTATCCCACCGGCACCCCAAGCCATTCCCCCGTACGCCCCGTTGTTCACCCGCCATTCGCGAACCCGTCCTCCGCCCCCAGTAGGTCTGACTGTGCACACCGGCCCCTTCCCCTTCCCGGAGGCCCTCTCATGCCGTCGTTCTCCTCTCCCAGCCGCCGCGGCGTCCTGCGCGGTTCGCTCGCCGCCTCGGCGGCGCTGTCCCTGCCCGGTGCCCTGGGTGCCGCGCCCGCGTTCGCCCTGTCGGGGCGGCCGAGCGCGGGGTGGGGGGTGCAGACGGGCGACGTCGGCGCGCACTCGGGGCTGGTGTGGGTGCGGTCGGACCGGCCCGCGCGGATGGTCGTGGAGACGGCGGCGACCGAGTCGTTCCGTAACGCGCGGCGCTGGTACGGGCCGCTGCTGGGCGCCGGGACGGACTTCACCGGCACGACCCGGCTGCACGGGCTGCCGTCCGGCGAGCAGATCCACTACCGGGTACTGCTCGCGGACCCGGACGACCCGCACCGTACGGGCGAGCCGGTGGCCGGGACGTTCCGGACGGTGTCCGAGAAGCGGCGCAAGGACGTGAAGTTCCTGTGGTCGGGCGACCTGGCCGGGCAGGGCTGGGGCATCAACCAGGACATCGGCGGCTACCGCATCTACGACGCGATGGCGAAGCTGGACCCGGACTTCTTCCTGTGCAGCGGCGACAACATCTACGCGGACGGGCCGATCGCGGCGACGCAGGCGCTGCCCGGCGGCCGGGTGTACCGCAACCTGGTGACCGAGGAGAAGGCGAAGGTCGCCGAGACGCTCGCCGAGTACCGGGGGAACTTCCGCTACAACCTGCTGGACGAGAACCTGCGCCGGTTCAACGCGCAGGTGCCGTCGATCATCCAGTGGGACGACCACGAGGTCCGCAACAACTGGTACCCGGGCGAGGTGATCACCGACTCGGACCCGCGCTACACGGAGAAGAGCGTGGACGTGCTCGCCTCGCGCGCGCGTAGGGCGTTCAGCGAGTACTTCCCCGTCTCGACGCTGGCGCCGGGCGCGCGGGAGGGCCGGGTGCAGCGGGTACTGCGGCACGGTCCGCTGCTGGACGTGTTCGTGCTGGACATGCGCACGTACCGCAACGCGAACTCGACGGACGTCCAGACGACCGACCCGCAGGGCATCCTGGGCCGCGAGCAGCTGGAGTGGCTGAAGCGGGAACTGGCGTGCTCGCGCGCGGTGTGGAAGGTGATCGCCGCCGACATGCCGCTCGGGCTCGTCGTGCCGGACCCGATGGAGAACAGGCCGAACTTCGAGGCCGTCGCGCAGGGCGACCCGGGCAAGCCGCTGGGGCGCGAACTCCAGATCGCGGAGCTGCTGCGGTTCATCAAGCACCGGCGGATCACCGGGACGGTGTGGCTGACGGCAGACGTGCACCACACCTCGGCGCAGCACTACCAGCCGTCGCGGGCGGCGTTCAAGGACTTCGAGCCGTTCTGGGAGTTCGTCTCCGGGCCGCTCAACGCGGGTGCGTTTCCGGCCAATGATCTGGACGGCACGTTCGGCCCCGAGCGGGTGTTCGTCAAGGCGCCGACGACCGCGAACGTCTCCCCGGCCGACGGGTACCAGTTCTTCGGCGAGGTCGACATCGACGGCGACAGCGGGGAGTTGACGGTCCGGCTGCGCGAGGCGGACGGAACTGTCCTGTACACGCGGGTACTTGAGCCGGGACGTGTCGGCCAGTAGGGCGCGGGTCCCGTAGGCTCGACGGTGTGCCGCGTACCGGCGTCATCCCCCGGTGCGCGGTGTCCCGCTCTGGCGTGAAATGGCCGTTCTGAGCCGAAAAACCGAAATGAGCTTTTACTCATCGGTCACAGTACGTTCGTGATCACGCAACACCGTTCCTGCACAGTGGATGCATGACTCAGAAGACGACTGTCGTCACCCGTTCCGTCGCGGCCCTCCGGGCGGCCCTGCACACGTGGCGATCACACGGCCACGACCCCGCCCCACCGGGAAGTGATACCGGCCCCCGGCCGCCCGCCGGGGACACCGACGCCTTCGCGAGCACGCTGTGGCGCATGCGGACGACCGTGCGGGACGCGCCCGGTTCGCTGGCCGCGCTGTGCGCCGCGCTCGCCGGGCACCAGGTGGACATCCTGAGCCTCCAGACGCACCCGCTGGGCCTGGAGACGGTCGACGAGTTCCTGCTGCGCGCGCCGGGCTCGTCGAGCGCCGCCGAGATCACCCACGCGGTCGCGGCGGCCGGCGGCACCTCGACGTGGATCGAGCGGGCCGACGCCCACGACCTGGTCGACGCGCCCACCCGGGTCCTCGGCCTCGCCACCCGTACCGCCCTGGACGCGGCGGAACTCCCCCTCGCGCTGCGGCAGTTGCTGGGCCGGTGCGCGATCCGTTCGCTGCCCGGCGCGCACGGCGTACCGGCCGAAGGGGTCCTGGAGGAGACAGTGCTGCGCCTGCGGGCGCCGGAAGGCGGAGTGATCACCGTGGAGCGGCCGTACCTGCCGTTCACCCCGACCGAGTTCGCGCGCGCCCGCGCGCTGGTCGAACTCGACGCCCGGCTCGGCCCCCGCGTGCCGCGCGGCCTCGACGTCCTGACGCTCCCGGAGGGCGCCGACATCACCGTCGGCCGCGCCGACCAGGCCGACCTGGAGGCCGCGAAGGCGATGCACGAGCGGTGCTCGGCGCAGACCCTCACGATGCGCTACCACGGGCCCGTCAACGACGCCGACCGCTACCTGAACCACCTCCTGAGCCCCCGCTTCGGCCGCACCCTCGCCGTGCGCACCGCCTCCGGCCGCGTCGTCGGCCTCGGCCACCTGCTGTGGGACGGCGACGAGACCGAGGTCGCGCTCCTCGTCGAGGACGGCTGGCAGGGCCGCGGCATCGGCGGCGAACTGCTGCGCAGGCTGGTGCGGATGGCCGTCGAGGCGGGCGGCGAGAGCGTGTACGCGGTGACCCGGTCCGGGAACACGGCGATGGTCGCGGCGATGCGGTCGCTGGGCCTGCCGCTCGACTACCAGATCGAGGAGGGCACCCTCGTCATCACGGCCCGCCTCGACGGGGTGACCCCGGAGACGCTGCCGTTCGAGGTGCGGGCACAGGAGCGGATCGGGCGGGAGTAGGGGGACGGGGTGGGCTGCTTCACGTACGGGGTCGGCGGGTGCGGATCTCTCGACGTACGGGGTCGACGCGGCCGGGGTTCCTCACGCACGACCCGGCTCCGGCTCGGCTCCGGCTCGGCTCTCGGCGAAATCCGGCCGCCCCCGCCCGGCTCCCGCGCGATCCGGGCTGACGCCGCACCGCTGTCTGTATGACGATGTCCGCATGTCAGAGACGAACAGCCCGCTGCCCCGCGAGGTCGCCGACGCGTATGTCGACGGTCTCATCGCCCTCGATCCGGTCACCGGTACCTACCTCGGCGCGAAGGAGAGTTCGAGCCGGATGCCGGACCTCTCGCCCGCCGGACAGGAGGAGTTGGCGGATCTCGCGCGCCGGACGCTGGCCGCGCTGGACGAGGCGGAGCGCAGGCCCGGTGCGGACAGCGACGTGGAGCGGCGGTGCGCGCGGCTGCTGCGGGAGCGGCTGAGTGCCGAACTCGCCGTCCACGACGCCGGGGAGGGGCTGCGTTCGGTCGGCAACCTGGGGACGCCCGCGCAGCACGTGCGCGAGGTGTTCACGGTGACCCCGGCCGACACCGACGAGGACTGGGCGGCGATCGCCGAGCGGCTGCGGGCCGTACCGCAGGCGCTGCGCGGCTACCGCGAGTCCCTCGAACTCGGCCTGGAGCGCAAGCTGTTCGCAGCCCCGAGGCCGACGGCGACGTTCGTCGAGCAGCTCGGCGAGTGGGCCGACACGGGTGAGGGCAAGGGCTGGTTCGAGGACTTCGCGGCGTCCGGCCCCGACCCGCTGCGCGCCGAACTCGACGCCGCAGCACGGGAGTCGACCGCAGCGGTCGTCCAACTCCGGGACTGGATGCGGGAGGTGTACGCTCCGGCGATCGAGGACGCCCCGAACGTCGTCGGCCGTGACCGGTACGCGCGCCTGTCGCGCTACTACAACGGCACCGACCTCGACCTGGACGAGGCGTACGCGTACGGCTGGGCCGAATACCACCGTCTCCTGGGCGAGATGAGGAAGGAGGCCGAGAAGATCCTCCCCGGCGCCGCGACCCCGTGGACGGCGCTCGCGCACCTCGACGAGCACGGCCGGCACATCGAGGGCGTCGACGAGGTCCGCGACTGGCTCCAGAGCGTGATGGACCGCGCGATCGAGTCCCTGGACGGCACGCACTTCGAACTCGCCGAGCGGGTACGGAAGGTGGAGTCGCGGATCGCCCCGCCGGGCAGCGCGGCGGCCCCGTACTACACGGGCCCCTCGGAGGACTTCTCGCGTCCGGGCCGCACCTGGCTCCCGACGATGGGTCAGACCCGGTTCCCCGTCTACGACTTGGTGTCGACCTGGTACCACGAGGGCGTCCCCGGCCACCACTTGCAGCTCGCGCAGTGGGTGCACGTCGCCGAGAACCTCTCCCGCTACCAGGCGACCGTCGGCATCGTCAGCGCCAACGCCGAGGGCTGGGCCCTGTACGCGGAGCGCCTGATGGACGAACTCGGCTTCCTGGCCGACGCGGAGGAGCGCCTCGGCTACCTGGACGCGCAGATGATGCGCGCGGTCCGCGTCATCATCGACATCGGCATGCACCTGGAGCTGGAGATCCCGGCGGACTCCCCGTTCCACCCCGGCGAGCGCTGGACGCCCGAGCTCGGCGAGGAGTTCTTCCTCGCCCACAGCAGCCGCCCGGCCGACTTCGTGGTCAGCGAACTCACCCGCTACCTGACGATCCCCGGCCAGGCGATCGGCTACAAACTCGGCGAGCGGGCCTGGCTGCTCGGCCGCGAGAAGGCCCGCGAACGCCACGGCGACGCCTTCGACCTGAAGGCGTGGCACATGGCCGCCCTGTCCCAGGGCTCGCTGGGCCTGGACGACCTGGTGGACGAACTCGCGGCGCTGTAAGGCTTCTCGGGTGCCCTCTCCGTACGTCGGTGAGGGCGCCCAAGTCGTGTGTCAGCAGCCGCAGTTGTCCGAACCGACGGGCGCGGTGAGCGGGTCGGCGTCACGGGTCTCGCGTCCCTCCCAGGTCTCGAACTCGAAGCCCTCGCGCACCCAGTACTCGAACCCGCCGAGCATCTCCTTGACCTGGTAGCCGAGTTCGGCGAGCGCGAGGGCGGCGCGGGTGGCGCCGTTGCAGCCGGGCCCCCAGCAGTAGGTGACCACGGGGACGCCCTTGTCGAGGAGCCCGCCCGCCTGCTCGGGGATGAGCGCGGTCGGCAGGTGGATCGCGCCGGGGATGTGCCCCTGGTCCCACGCCTCGGTGGAGCGGGAGTCGAGGACGACGAACTCGTCGGTGGGCAGCGCGGCGGCGACGTCGGAGACGTCCGCGTGGAAGACGAGGCTCGCGCGGAAGTAGGCGGCGGCTTCGGCGGGGGCGGCGGGCGCGGTGCGCAGTACGGGGTTCGTGATCGTCGTCATGACGGAAAATCTACGGTCGATGACCGCTTCCCTGAAGTCGCTTCCCCCCGGTTCAGACCTTGATCGACCGGGGATTCCCCGGCACTCTGACCCCATGACCACGTATTCCCCGGACGCCACCGACTGGCGCATCCTCGATGTCCTCCAGCGCGACGGCCGCGCCTCGTTCGCCGACCTCGCGCGAGCCGTGTCGATGTCGCCGAGCGCGGTGACGGAGCGGGTGCGGCGCCTTGAGGAGGCCGGGGTGATCCAGGGGTACGCGGCGGTCGTCGACCCGGAGCGGCTGGGCCTGCCGATTCTGGCGTTCGTCCGGCTCAGGTACCCCAACGGCAACTACAAGCCGTTCCACGACCTGGTGGCGGTCACCCCGGAGATCCTGGAGGCGCACCACGTGACGGGCGACGACTGCTTCGTCATCAAGGTCACCGCCCGCTCGATGAAGCACCTGGAGGAGGTGTCGGGGAAGCTCGGCGCGCTCGGGTCGGTGACGACGAGCGTCGTCTACTCCTCGCCGCTGCCGCGCCGCCCGCTCGGTCAGTGACCGCGCCTGCGCAGCGTCGACCCGGTGCGCCCCTTCACCACCTCCAGCTGGGCGTGGACGCGCCGCCGCAGGTCGGCGACGTGGCTGACGATGCCCACGCTGCGGTCGCGTTCGCGCAGTGAGTCCAGGACGTCGAGGACCTCGTCGAGGGTCTGGTCGTCGAGGCTGCCGAACCCCTCGTCGATGAAGAGGGTGTCCAGGCGCACCCCGCCCGCCTCGTCGGTGACGACGTCCGCGAGCCCGAGGGCGAGCGCGAGGGACGCGAAGAACGTCTCCCCGCCGGACAGGGTCGCCGTGTCGCGCTCCCGGCCCGTCCAGGCGTCCACGACGTGCAGCCCGAGGCCGCTGCGCCCGCGCCCGGAGCGGTCGGCGGAGTGGACGAGGGTGTAGCGCCCGGACGACATCCGCTGGAGCCGCGCGGTCGCGGCGGCGGCGACCTGCTCCAGGCGGGCGGCGAGCACGTACGCCTCCAGGCGCATCTTGCGCTCGTTGTCCGCCGAGGTGCCCGCCGTGAGCCCGGCGAGCCGGGCCACCCGGTCGTACTCCCGGCGCAGGGGCGCGAGCCCGCGTACGCCGCTCTCCGCGCGCGCGGAGAGGTGGTCCAGTTCCTCGCAGCGGCCGGCGGCGGCGTCGCGCCTGGATGCGGCCCGGCGCAGTGCCTCTGCGGCTGCGGAGGCCCGTTCGGCGGCGCCGGTGACGTCGGCGGGCGGGCGGCGGGCGGCTGCGGCCGTCTCGGGTTCGGCGAGGACGGCCCGCACGGCGGACTCCTCTGCCTGCCAGGCGTCCAGACGGTGTTGCAGGTCGCGGTGGGCGTCGGGGGCGAGCAGCGCGTCGCCGGCCTCGCGGGGCGTGCTGAAGCCCGCCCGGTAGGCGGCCTCGGCGAGCCGCCCGTCCGCGTCCTTGAGCCGGCCCGCACTCTCCTCGGCGCTCCGTACGGCGTCCGCGGCGCCGGTCAGCAGGTGCGCGCGGCGCTCCAGGTGGGCGGCGCGCGCGGCCACGCTCTCGGCGGTGCCGCGCGCCCGCGTCAACTCCTCTTCCAGACCGGCCTGTTCACGCTCCAGGTTCTCCCGGTGGACGGCCCTGGAGGCGACCCGTACGGCCGCGTCGCGCTGGACAGTGATGCGCCGCTCGCGTTCCTGCTCCGCAGCTTGTAGCTCCTCGCGCGCCGAGTGGTAGTCCGATGCCTCACGGCGCGCGTGCGCGTACTGGCGTTCCAGGTCCTCGGTCTCGGCTGTGAGGGCGGCGGTCGGGGTGTCGCCGGCTTCGGCCGAGGCGGCGGCGAGGGCCTGGCGGGCGTTGCCCAGGTGCTGTTCGTGCTCTTCGTGCCGGGCCTGCGCGCGCTGGAAGGCGTCGAGGGCGTTCTCCTCGGCCGCGCGGTCCACGTGCCCGGTGGCCTTGCGCGCGGGCGCGGGGTGCTCGGTGGCGCCGCAGACGGCGCAGGGGGCGCCGTCGACGAGGCTCGCGGCGAGTTCGGCGGCGATGCCGTCGAGGCGCTGCTCCTTGAGGTCGAGCCAGTGTGCGCGGGCCCGCTGGGCGGCTTCCCCGGAGGTGAGGGCGCGCTGCTGGGCGCTCTCGATGTCGCGGGCGAGGCTGTCACGGAGTTCGGCCGCCGCGAGCCTCCTGCGGGCCGGTTCGCGGCGTACGGCGAGCTGTTCGGCGCGGGTCGTGGCGTCCTGGGCGGCGTCGATACGGCTCTGGAGGGCGGCGCGGGCCGTGTCCCAGCCGGTGAGCCACGTCTCGGCGTCGGTGAGGTCGGCGGCGTCGGCGCGCTCCTGACGGTCCAGGCTCGCACGCTCGGCGACGAGGTCGGTGAGCCGGCGTTCGGCTCTGCGGGCCGACTCCAGGCCGCCGAGTTCCTCGGTGGCGCGGCGTGCGGCGGCCGTGAGGGAGGCGGCGTCGGCCTCGCTGTCGGGCAGCGGGAGCAGCGCCCGCGCGCGGGCCTCGTCCCGCGCCGCCCCGGCGTGCTCCGCGTCGGCGGCCTCACGCAGGTCCAGCGCGGGCTTGACGGCCTCGGCCTTCCGCGCGCGCTCCATGCGGGCGCGGGCCTCCTCGTAGGCGCCGGAGCGCTCCTGGAGCAGCGCCGCCCGCGCCTGCGCCTCACCGAAACGCCGCTGGAGGCGCGCGAGTTCGCGTACGTCGTCCAGGGCGCGCTGGGCCGTGTTCTGGACGGACTCCGCCGCCGTACGGCCGCAGTGGGCGATCGTGAGCTGTTCGCGGGCGGTGCTGCGGGCGATGGCCGCCGCGGTGAGGACCGCTTCCGCCAGCCCCGGTTCGCCGGGGGCGAGGTCGGGGAGGTCCATCGCGTCACCGGCCGCCTGCTGCATGCGGTGCGCGTCCGCGAGGAGGGCCGCGTCGCCCTCCTTGACGCGGGCTTCCGTGGTCCGGCGGCGGTCGGCGAGGCGCTTCTCGACCTCGGCGAAGCGCTGGGTGTCGAAGAGGCGGCCGAGGAGCTTGCCGCGCGCTTCCGCGTCCGCGCGCAGGAACCTCGCGAAGTCGCCCTGCGGGAGCAGGACGACCTGGCAGAACTGTTCGCGGCTCATGCCGAGGAGCTGGGTGACCTCCTCGCCGATCTCCTGGTGCGAGCGGCTGAGGTCCTTCCAGGCGCCCGCCTTGTGCTCCCTGAGCCAGGTCTGCGCCTTGTCGAGGGTGGTGCCCGAGCCGCGCTTCTTGGGGCGCTCCCACGGGGGCTGCCGGGTGATCTCCAGCCTGCGGCCCGCGACGGTCAGGTCGAGGGTGACCTCCGTACGGACCTCCGGGGCGGCGTGGTCGCTGCGCAGGCCGAGACCCTGGCCATGCTGGCGGGCGCCGGGGACCGTGCCGTACAGGGCGTAGCAGACGGCGTCCAGGACGGAGGTCTTGCCCGCGCCCGTGGGGCCGTGCAGGAGGAAGAGGCCGGCGGTCGAGAGGGCGTCGAAGTCGACGGCCTGGGTGGCGCCGAAGGGGCCGAAGGCGGTGAGGGACAGGCGGTGGAGCCTCATCGGGCCACCGCCTCTTCCTCGCGCACCGCGTCGAACGCCGCCCTCAGGACGCCCTGTTCGTCCGTGTCCGGTCCCGCTCCCCTCACGTGCGTCACGAAGTCCTCGGCGATCTCCTGGTCCGTGCGGCCCGCCAGGCGGCGCGCGTAGGACGCCTCGGGGTCCTCCGGGGCGCGGTCGGGGGCGAAGACCAGGTTCAGGGTGTGGGGGAAGCGGGCTGTGAGGCGGGCCATGGGGTCGGTGGGGCGGACCGGGTCCGTGAGGGTCGCCTCCAGCCACGCGTCCTCGTGCCGGGTCAGCTCCGGGTCCGCCAAGAGGTCCTCCAGCGTGCCCTTGACGCGCGCGAGGGCCCTCGGGACGGGGCAGTCCACGCGCTCCGCCGTCGCCGTGCCGTCCGCGTCCAGGTCGATCAGCCACATGCTCTTGCGGTGGGCCGCCTCCGAGAACGAGTACGGCAGGGGGGAGCCGGAGTAGCGGACGCGGTCCGTGAGGGTCTGGGCGCCGTGGAGGTGGCCCAGCGCGACGTAGTCGACGCCGTCGAAGACCCCCGCCGGGACGGAGGCGACGCCGCCGACCGTGATGTCCCGTTCGCTGTCACTGGGCTCGCCGCCGGTGACGAAGGCGTGCGCGAGGACGACAGAGCGGGTGCCCGGCGCGCGGGCGGCGAGGTCGGCTCGGACGCGGTCCATGGCGGCGGCGAGGACCGCCTCGTGACCGGCCTTGTCGACGCCGAACTCGTCCTTCACGAGGGCGGGTTCGAGGTACGGGAGGCCGTAGAAGGCGACGTCCCCATGCGCGTCCGGGACCATCACCGGGGTGCCCGCCGACGCGGGGTCCGTGCGCAGGTGGATGCCCGCGCGGTCGATGAGTCCGGCGCCGACGCCGAGGCGGCGGGCCGAGTCGTGGTTCCCGGAGATCAGCACCGTCGGCACGCCGAGTCCGGCCAGCTGGTGCAGGGCGTCGTCGAACAGCTCCACCGCCGCCAGCGACGGGACCGCGCGGTCGTACACGTCCCCCGACACGACCACCGCGTCGACCTCGCGCTCACGCGCGGTCGCCACCAGGTGGGCGATGAACCCGGCCTGGGCGCCGAGCATGTCCACCCGGTGGAACGCCCGGCCCAGATGCCAGTCGGAAGTGTGCAGGAGCCTCATGGTCACCGAGGTTAACGGCCGGGTCTGACATCCCGTGCGCCATCAGGGACACCGGCCCTCCCGAGGCCCTCAGCCCCCTCACGCCCCTCACACGTCCCCGTACGCCTCCCCGCCCAGCTCGAACCCCGCCGTCCCCGCCGTCGCGTCCGCGAGCCAGCCCCGGAAGGCGTCCACATCGGCGTCGGGCAGGCCGATCTCGATGGTGACGCCCTCCCCGTACCGGACGTCGCGGACCTCGCGTCCGGTGGAGCGCAGGTCGTTCTGGAGCTTGCCGGCGCGCTGGTGGTCGACGGTGACGGTGGCGAGGCGGAAGCGGCGCCGGGTGATCGTGCCGAGCGTGTCGATGGCCTCGCCGACCGCGCCGCCGTACGCGCGGATGAGGCCGCCCGCGCCGAGCTTGACGCCGCCGTAGTAGCGGGTGACGACGGCGACGACGTACCGCATGTCCCTGCGGGTCAGCATCTGGAGCATGGGGAGACCGGCGGTGCCGCCCGGTTCGCCGTCGTCGCTGGCCTTCTGGACGGACGCGTCGGCGCCGATGACGTACGCCCAGCAGTTGTGGGTGGCGTCGGCGTGCTCCTTGCGGACGGCCGCGACGAAGTCCTGGGCCTCCTGCTCGGTGGCCGCCGGGGCGAGCGCGCACAGGAAGCGGGAGCGGTTGACCTCGGTCTCGTGCACGCCCGCGCGGGCGACGGTTCGGTACTCGTCCTGCATCCGGTCAGCCTACGGGGTGGCCGGTCAGGGCTTCTTCCCGCGCGGGACCGTCACCGACGTCAGGAGCGCCGTCCCGCGCGCGAGCGTGCGCCAGGTCGCCGCGTGCCAGGCGAGGACCGCGATCGCCGAGGTGGGGAACTTCACGGCGACCCGCTCCAGGGTGTCGTCCACGCCGTCGCCCGCGAGGTCCAGGACGAGGTCCTCCAGGCCCGGGTTGTGGCCGACCAGGAGGAGCGTCTCGACCTCGGACGGCGTCTCGCGCAGGACGTCGAGGAGTTCGGGGACGTCGGCGCCGTACAGGCGCGGGTCGTGGCGTACGGGAGGCGGGGTGCCCCACTCCCGGGACGCCAGTTCCCAGGTGCGGTGGGCACGTTCGGCGGTCGAGCACAGCGCGAGGTCGGGCAGACAGTCGCCCTCGGCGAGAGCCAGCCCGGCGGCGGGCGCGTCCCGCAGCCCCCGGGGCCCGAGCGGCCGGTCGTGATCGGGAACCCCGTCGGGCCAGGCCGACTTGGCGTGCCGCAGAACGACGAGACGGCGCAGAGCACCGACACCGGCGGGGACGAAGCCGCCCCCCGCAAGCTCCCGCGCGCGGGCGCCGAGGCTGTCCTCTTCCGCGCGGGCACGGTTGGAGCCGACACCGTCCCCTCGCGCGCGGGCGGGATTGACGCCGTGCCCGCGCGCGCGGGCACGGCCGGAGCCGGCACCGACCACTTCCGCGCGGACGGGACCCAAGCCGACGCCGTCCCCTCGCGCGCGGGCCCGGCCGAACGCAGCCCCTCCCGCGTGGGCGCGTGGCAGGTCCCCCGGCGTGAGGAGGTGGTTCGCGAAGGGCCCGGCCCGTCCCGCGTCGGCGCCCGGCATGCCCGCTCCCTCCCGCGCGCTCACGCCACGCCCCCGATGTCCCGCGCGAGGTCGAGGCCGAGGAGGCGGTCCGCGTACACGTACGTCTCGAAGCGGGCGCCGTCGGGGAGGGCGGGGTCGGTCTCCACGGCGCGCAGGGTGCCGAGGACCGAGGGGACGTCGAGGTCGTCCTCCCAGGCGTGGCGCAGGCGTGTGCGGACGGTGTCGGGGACGGGGCGCGAGGGGCGGCGGGCCCAGTCGGCGACGGCGTGCCGCCAGCGGGCCAGCGTCTCGCGGGCCTCGCGCACGGCGTCCTCGTCGAGCCGCAGGGCGGTCTCCCGGCGCGCGGCGAGCAGTGCGAGGCGCAGGACGGCCGGGTCGGTGTCCCAGGCCGCGGCAGGGCTCGTCACGCCCTCGACGGGGGCCACGGTGAGCAGCAGCCCGTCGGGCCTGGCGCCGCCCTCCCGCGCGACGTGCACCACCTGGGCCTCCCCGAGCCCCTCCCCGACGTCCCGGCTGTCCTCGAAGGGCCGCGCCCCGAGCGCGACCGCCCCGGCGCGCAGCTCGGCCTGATCGCGTTCCCCGGTGAGCAGTGCCCACACGGGCGTGCCGCCGAGTTCGAGCGCCCGCACGAGGAGGTCGGCGACGAGCAGCACCCGCAGCGCCCCCGTCCCGTACCCGGAGGCGTGCACCTCGACCCGGGTGAGACCACGGCGGACAGGGGCGGCGGCGACGGACTCGCCGGTACGGGCGTCGATGATGCGGAGCACGGGGCGAGCGTAGGCGGCCCGGCGCCCGCGCGCAGTTCGATGGACCGGAACAGCCGGGAAAGGCACGGAATCAGGACACCGGTGGTAGGCCCCACGCGTGCGCGCGTGCCCCGCCCCGGAATCACCCGCCCCCTCCGACGGTTGGCAACGGCAGACACGTCATCCCACGCCCCCAGGAGGCCGACCGTGTACGGCGACGAGGCAACGATCCGCAAGATCCTCACCGAGAGCGGTGACACCTGGGCCGTGGTGGGCCTGTCGACGAACCCCTCGCGCGCGGCGTACGGGGTCGCCGAGGTGCTCCAGAGGTTCGGCAAGCGGGTCGTGCCGGTGCACCCGAAGGCGGAGACGGTGCACGGCGAGCGCGGGTACGCGTCCCTCGCGGAGATCCCGTTCCCCGTGGACGTGGTGGACGTCTTCGTGAACAGCGCCCTCGCGGGCGGGGTCGCCGACGAGGCGGTGGCGAAGGGCGCGAAGGCGGTGTGGTTCCAGCTGGGCGTGGTCGACGAGGAGGCGTACGCGCGCACCCGCGCGGAGGGCCTCGACATGGTCATGGACCGCTGCCCGGCGATCGAGATCCCGAGGCTGGGCCGCTAGGCAAAGCCCGTTGTCAGACCCGGCGTCCATACTGGCGGTGTGAGCTCACCGTCCCCCGAACGCGTCCCGGTCGTCGTCATCGGCGCGGGCCCCGCAGGACTCGCCGTCGGCACGATCCTGCGGGCCGCGTCGGTGGACTGCGTGGTGCTGGAGACCGAGAGCCGGGCGTTCATCGAACAGCGTCCCCGCGCGGGCGTGCTGGAGGAGTGGGCGGTGCGCGCGCTGGACCGGCGGGGCCTGGCGCACCACCTGCTGGAGCGGGCCGAGCGGCACACGGCGTGCGAGTTCCGCTTCGGCGGCGCGGGCTACCGCTTCGCGTACGGCGAGCTGACGGGCCGCCACCACTACGTGTATCCGCAGCCGTTGCTGGTCACGGACCTCGTGCGGGAGTACGCGGACGTGCGCGCGGGGGACGCCCGCTTCGGAGTCCGGGACGTCGAGATCGACGGCCTCGCGACCCCGGGCCCGACGGTGTCGTACACGGACCCCACAGGCGAACGGCGCCTGCTGCGCTGCGACTTCGTGGTGGGCGCGGACGGTGCGCGCGGGGTGAGCCGGGCGGCGATCCCGCCGGGCCACGCGCGGGTGGCCCGGCACGACTACGGCATCGGCTGGCTGGCGCTGCTCGCGCAGGCGCCGCCGTCGTCGGACTGCGTGCTGTTCGGCGTGCATCCGGACGGGTTCGCCGGGCACATGGCGCGCAGCCCCGCGGTGACCCGCTACTACCTCCAGTGCCCACCCGGGGACGACCCGGACAACTGGCCCTCCGAGCGCGTCTGGGAGGCCCTGCGTACGCGCCTGGCGGCGGCCGGGGCGCCCGCGCTCACCGAGGGCGAGCTGATCGAGAAGCGCGTCCTCGACATGCACGACTACGTGGTCGAGCCGATGGCGTACGGGCGCCTCTTCCTCGCCGGGGACGCGGCGCACCTGATCGCGCCGATCGCCGCGAAGGGCATGAACCTCGCGCTGCACGACGCGTTCCTGCTCGGCGACGCGCTGGTGGCCTACCTGCTGCGGGGCGACGGACGGGGGCTGGACGCGTACTCGGACGCGTGTCTGCGCCGCGTGTGGGACTACCAGGAGTTCTCGCAGTGGCTGTCGGAGGTGTACCACGGCTCCGCGAGCGGCGATCCCTTCCGCGCGGGGACGTCCTTCGCGCGGCTGCGCCGCCTGTTCACGTCACCGACGGCGGCAGCGGCGTTCGCGGAACAGTACCTGGGCAGCGCCGAACACTACTGACCCGCCACCGTCACCGGCCACCAGCCGACGATCCCCAACCGCCCCCGCCCCCATCAGCCCGCGACCCCCAACCCCTCCACCACAACCGCCCCCGCCAGTTCCCCGAACGCCTTCCCCGGGACGAGGAGTTTGCCCCGCCGGCGCCCGCTGCCGATCAGGACCCACGGGAGGTCGACGACGGCCGCGTCCACCAACAGCGGCCAGGCGGCGGGGAGTCCGATCGGGGTGATGCCGCCGTACTCCATGCCGGACTCACCGACAGCCGTGTCCATGGGCGCGAACGACGCCTTGCGGGCCCCGAGTTGACGGCGGACGACACCGTTGACGTCGACCCGGGTGGTGGACAGCACGAGGCAGGCGGCGAGGGTCGTCTCCCCGCCCCGCTTCCCCGCGACGACGACACAGTTGGCCGACTGCTCCAGCAGGTCGCGCCCGTAATGCTCGACGAAGACGGCGGTGTCGGCCCACTCCGGGTCCGTGTCGACGTACAGGATCTGCTCGGCGGGGACGCTCGCGGACCAGCCGCGGACGGCGTCGGCGACGGGAGCGACGAGGTCGGCCAGGCAGTCGGGAGCGGGGGTCGCGGTGTCGAAGTCTCCGATGGGTGCGCGCATGACCGCACGCTAACAGCCGCCGGCAGGACGACCGGAGGGCACCGGAACACCCCCGCCCCAGCCCCCCGCTCAGGGCACCGGCGGCACCGACACCGCGAGGACCAGCACCGCCGGAACGTCCCCCTGATTGCCGTACGTATGAGGGTTGTTGGCGTCGAAGGTCGCGCTCGCGCCGGTCGGGACGCGGTACTCGGTGTCGTCGACGGTGAGGGTCAGTTCGCCGGAGGTGACGTGGAGGAGTTCGACCGTGCCGGCGGGGTGCGGTTCGGAGCTGCTGCTCTCGCCCGGCATCAGTTTCCACTCCCACAGCTCGACGGGGCCGGGGGCCTCCGTGCCCGCGAGGAGGCGGCTGTAGCTGCCCGCGTCGGTGTGCCAGAGGCGTACGGCGTCCTCGGCGGGGACGATGCGGACCTTCGCGCCCTGCTCGTAGTCGAGCAAGGTCGTGATGCTGACCCCGAGCGCGTCGCCGATCTTCACGACCGTGCCGATGCTCGGGTTGGTGCGGGCCTGCTCGATCTGGATGAGCATCCCCCGGCTGACTCCGGCGCGCGCGGCGAGCACGTCGAGGGTGAAGCCGCGTACGGCCCGCCAGTGCTTGACGTTGCGTGCCAGGTACTGGGTCAGCAGTTCGAGGTCCGCCACGATCCATCCACTTCAGGGGCCGATACAGGGAAGCGCCGAGTCTACTCAGCGCTCCGGTTCGAGCCGCGCGAGCCCCGCCACGGCCTCCTCGTCCAGCTCGGACAGGGCGACGAGTTCCTCGGAGGTGACGCCCTCGGGGATCGGCACGGGCGGGGGCGTCCGCAGGGGCGGCTGCCAGCCCTCGGCGGGCGTCCAGCGGCGTACGACGCGCGCGGGGGCGCCGGCGACGACCGCGTGGTCGGGGACCTCGCCCCGGACCACCGCCCCGGCGGCGACGACCACGTTCCGGCCGATACGCGCGCCCGGGAGGATGACCGCGCCGGTGCCGATCCAGCAGCCGGGGCCGATCTCGACGGGCTCCATGCGGGGCCACTGCTTGCCTATGGGCTCGTGGGGGTCGTCGTACGAATGGTTCGTGGACGTGACGTACACGTACGGGCCGAAGTAGCAGTCGCTGCCTATCGTCACCGTCGTGTCCGCGATGACGTGGCTGCCCCGGCCGAGGACGACGCCGTCGCCGATGCGCAGGATCGGGTCGGCGCCGAGGTCGAGGTCGGGCATCAACCCGGCGGTGAGGGTGACCTGTTCGGCGACGATGCAGTGGGAGCCGAGGTGGATCCAGGGTTCGCCGAAGACCGTGCCGAGCGGGAACGCGAGGCGGGTGTGCTCGCCGATCGCGCCGAAGCGCAGCCGGCCGGGCCGCTCGGCGGTCACCGCGCCCGTGCTGCGCACCCATTCCCACCCGGCGTGCACGGCGCGCTGGGCGAGACGACGCCGCCAGGACGAGAACGTGTTCTTGGGCTTCGGCACGCGCCCACGGTAGCCGCCCGCGCACGCCCCCGCCCTGTGATCTTCACCCCACGCCCGGTGGCGTACGGTGCGGTGACACCAGCGACACGAGGAGGCGGCGATGACGCAGCGGGCTCTGATCACGGGCATCGGGGGCAGGGAGCCGGAGATCGACGGCGAGGCGTTCGTCGCGCCGACGGCGACCGTGATCGGGGACGTCACGCTCGGCGCGGGCGCCAGCGTCTGGTACGGCGCCGTCCTGCGCGGCGACGTCGAGTCGATCGCGGTCGGCGCCGCCAGCAACATCCAGGACAACTGCACGCTGCACGCGGACCCCGGGTTCCCGGTGCGCGTCGGCGAGCGGGTGTCGGTGGGCCACAACGCGGTCGTGCACGGGGCGACCGTGGAGGACGACTGCCTGGTCGGGATGGGCGCGACGATCCTCAACGGGGCGGTGATCGGGGCGGGTTCACTGGTCGCCGCGCAGGCGCTGGTCCCGCAGGGAATGGTGGTCCCGCCCGGCTCACTGGTCGCGGGCGTCCCCGCGAAGGTGCGCCGCGAACTGACCGCCGAGGAGCGCGACGGGGTCACGCTCAACGGCACGGCGTACGCCGAACTGGCCAAGGCGCACAAGGGAGTTCACGGCGGCTAGCTCGGGGCTCCGTCAGCCGCTCACTCGGCCGCGGGAACCGGCTCAGCCCCCTCGGCCTTCCCCTCCTGCTGCACCTTCTTCGCCTTCCGCTTCAGCACCAGCATCGACGTCACACCGATGAGCAGCGCGAGGACGAGCCCCAGCCACGAGAACCGCTTGAGCCAGTCCTCGGCGACGATCCCGACGTAGTAGATGACGGCGGTGGTGCCGCCGGCCCAGGCGATCCCGCCGAGGACGTTCGCCGTGAGGAACTTCCAGTACGGCATGTGCAGGACGCCCGCGAGGGGCCCGGCGAAGATCCGCAGCAGGGCGACGAAGCGGCCGAAGAAGACCGCCCACATGCCCCACTTCTCGAAGGAGCGCTCGGCGGTCGCGATGTGCCCCTCGCTGAAGTGGCGCGGGAACTTCTTCCCCAGCCAGGCGAGCAGCGGCCGTCCGCCCTTGCGGCCGATCGCGTAGCCGATGGAGTCGCCGACGACGGCCCCGACGGTCGCGCAGGCGCCGAGGACGATCGGGTTGATGCCCGCGTGCTGGGAGGAGAGCAGCGCGGCCGAGACGAGGATGATCTCGCCGGGCAGCGGGATGCCGAGGCTCTCCAGGCCGATGACCAGCCCCACCACGGCGTATACGGCGGCCGGGGGCACCGAGTCGAGCCACTCCTGGACGTGCACCGCCGGGTTCCTTCCGTTGGAGGTCGATGAACCCGGCGAGCCTATCGCCCGCGCGGGGGTGGAGCTGGCTACACCTCGGGTCCGGGTGCGGGCTCCCTCGTGGCGGCACCCGTGCCGACGGGATCGTAAGGAGCGTCACCAACCGGCACTCGAAGGGACCCCCTCCGTGAACATGCTCCGCCGACGCCGCACCGCCACCCTCGCCTCGACCGCGGCCGTCGTCGCCCTGTCGGCCGCCCTGCTCACCGGCTGCGAGTGGGACGACACCTTCGACTGCCTGTCGAACGCGGACACGATCTCCGACAACGTCACCGCCATCCACGAGGCCGGAATCGACGCGATCAAGGACCCCACCAAGACAGAGGATTCGATCAAAACGATCGAAAAGAACCTCGACACGATCAACGACAAGCAGGACAAGGACGACAGCAAGGTCGACAAGGCGGTGGACGACCTGAACCAGGCGATCGAGGACTACAACCGCGACATCCTGAACGGCGACTCCCCGGACTCCACGAAGATCGACCGCGCCGCCGAGAACCTCAAGGACGTCTGCACGAACTGACGCTCACAGGGCGACCTGAGCCGTCAGCCCCAACTCCCCCGCAGACGCCCCCACCCACACGGTCCGCGCTCCCGTCCCCAGCACCCACTTCCCCGCCCCGGCGTCCCACGACGACAGCGTCCGCGCCCCCACCTCCACCCGGACCCGCCGCCGCTCCCCCGCCCTCAGCGCCACCCGCCGATACCCGGCCAGCACCCGCACGGCCTGCGCGACGGAGACGTCCGGCGAGGGCCCCACGTACACCTGCGGCACGTCCACCCCGTCCCGCCCGCCCGTGTTGACGACCGTGAACTCCACGCCGATGCCCCGCCCTTCGGCACTCACCGCGAGGTCGCTGTACGCGAACGACGTGTACGACAGCCCGTGCCCGAAGGGGAACAGGGGGCGCACGCCCTGCGCGTCGTACCAGCGGTAGCCGGTGTGCACGCCCTCCGAGTACTCGACGACCCCGTCCGCGCCGGGGTAGCGGCGCGCGTCCCCGGCGACCGGGTGGTGCGTGTCGTCCACGGGGAACGACTGGGTGAGCCGCCCGCCCGGGTCGCAGTCCCCGGCGAGGACGGCGGCGGTCGCGGCGGCGCCCTCCTGGCCCGGGTAGTACATCTGGAGAACCGCGCCGGTCCGCTCCAGCCAGGGCATGGTCGTCGCGGAGGACGTGTTCAGGACGACGGTGGTACGCGGGTTGACCGCCGTCACCGCCTCGATCAGGCGCTCCTGGTGGCCGGGCAGGGCGAGGGTCGTGCGGTCGAGGGACTCGGTGGCGTCCTCGTACGCGAACAGGACGACCTGGTCGGCGGCGCGGGCCACGGCCACCGCCTCGGCGACGTCCCGCGCGCGGGTGGCGTCGGTGACGCACCGGAGGCGGAAGCGCTCTCCCGGGTCGCCGCCGGTGATCTTCAGGGTGTGCTCGCCCGGTGCGAGGTGCCGGGTGGCGCGGCGGACGGTCAGGCCGTCGGGGGCGGTGGTCGTGAGGCCGCCGACGAAGTACTCGGCCCAGCCGGGGGCCAGCGGGAAGAGTTCCTCGCCGTCGAGGAGGACGGTGGGCCGCCGGACCGGGGAGCCGGTGAAGTGCAGGACGAAGGTGTGGTCGCCCTCGCCGGTGAACGCCGTTTCCCCGGCCTGCCGTCCGTCAAACTTCCCGAGCGCCAGGTCCTTCCCGAACAGGTCCTCCCCGACCGCGTACGTCACCTCGCCCATCCGCCGCCTGATCGCCGTCAGCGGACTTTCCGCGCCCGCGCTCACCACATGCGCGCTGCCCCCGCCGCTCACGAACGCGTAGTCAGCACTGGCCCCGATCACCGCGACCGACTCCCCGGCCCTCAGCGGCAAGGTCCCCCGCTCGTTGCGCAGCAGGGTCGCCCCCGCCTTCGCGACCTCCAGCGCGACGGCCGCCCCCGCCTCGGCGTCCCGCGCGGGCCGTACGGCGCCGTCGAAGTGCCCGAACCTCTCCCGTACGGCGAGGATCCGCCGCACCGCCCGGTCGACGTACGCCTCGGACACCTCCCCCTTCTCGACCGCCGCCTTCAACTCCGCCCCGAAATACGCCCCGTCGGGCATCTCCATGTCGAGCCCGGCGCGCAGGGAGGCGGCGGTGCTGTGAGCGGCGTTCCAGTCCGTCATGACCCAGCCGGTGAAGCCCCAGCGGTCGCGCAGGACGCCGGTGAGGAGGCGTTCGTTCTCGCAGGCGTAGGTGCCGTCGACCTTGTTGTAGGCGCCCATGACACAGCCGACGCCCGCGCCGACGGCGGCTTCGAAACCCCGCAACTCGACCTCGTACAGCGTCTGTTCGTCCACCCGGACGTCGACCGTCTCGCGGTTCGCCTCCTGGTTGTTGAGCGCGAAGTGCTTCACCGTCGCGATCAGCCCCTCGCCCTGGATGCCCTCGATCTCGGCGGCGACAAGGTCGGCTGCGAGCAGCGGATCCTCGGTGAACGTCTCGAAGTTCCGCCCGCCGTAAGGCGTACGCAGCAGATTGACCATCGGCGACAGCAACACGTCCTGCCCGAGGGCCCGGCCCTCCCGCCCGATCACCTGCCCGTACCGGCGCGCGAGCCCCGGATCGAAAGCGGCGGCGAGCAGCACGGGCGCGGGCAACGCGGTGGCGGTCGCCGACACCCGCACCCCGGCCGGCCCGTCGGCCAGCCGCAGAGGCGGAATCCCGAGACGGGGTACGCCGGGCAGGTACCCGGCCTGACCGAGGGAGGCCGGATCGTGGGCGCCGTGCAGAAGGACGAGCTTCTCGTCGAGGGTGAGGCGGGATACGAGCCTGTCGACGCGACCGGCGTCCCCGCCCACCCCCTCACCGGACCCCTCGTCCACACCGGCCGCCGACGCCCGCGCGGGCGAGCCGAGCCCGGCAGCGGCCAGCAGAGCGAGAAGGGTGCGCCGGGAGAGGGGGGAGGGCATGGGGCGGGGCTCCTTCGGGGCGGCGGGCGAGGGTGGCTCGGAGGCGGGCGTCGGGCGAGAGGGCGGGGCGGGGGGCTGGACGGGAGGGGCTGGGCGGGGACTTCACAGCGGGTGGGCTTCGAGGCGGGTGGACTTCAAGGCGGGGAGACGAACCGTCCGCCCCCGCACGGCACTATGCGCCGACACCGACCCGACAACCCGCCGGACACACCACGAACCCGACAAACCACCTCGATCCCCACGCCAAGCTCACCCACACCGGACGCCGAGCCGGACCTCACACTCCACCCGCATCACCCCTCGGGCACGCCGAGCCGGACCTCACACGCCACCCGCATCACCCCTCGGGCACGCCGAGCCCGACCCCACACGCCACCCGCATCACCCCTCGGGCACGCCGAGCCCGACCCCACACGCCACCCGCATCACCCCTCAGGCACGCCGAGCCGGACCTCGCACGCCACCCGCATCACCCCTCAGGCACGCCGAGCGGGCCCCGGGAACGTCAGATCCGCCCGACGCCCCCGAAGGCCCGCTCCTCACCTCACCCCTCCACCTCCCCGAGCACCTCACCCGCCCGATGCCCCGCAGGCCCCCCCACCTCAGCCCTTGACCACCCCCCGCATCAGCCCGTCGAGCACATCAGCCACCCGCCCGACGCCCCCGGACACCTGCCCAGCCACCCCAGGCACCTGCCCAGCGCCCCGCCACCCCGGCTCCCGCACGGTCCCGGCGACCCGCTCCACCACCCCACTCACGGAAACCGGAGCCGAGCCGCGCCCCGGCACCGAGACCGGCACCGAAACGGAGCCCAGCACAGGCACCGGAACCGAGACCGAGCCCAGCCCTCCGACCGGAACCGAGACCGGCCCCGCCCCTGAGCCCGCGCCCGCCTCTCCGTCCCCGGCCGCCCCAGGCGCCCCGACCTGCACCATCCGCGTGTTGTACCGCGGAACCTCACCTCCGCCACCCCCGGGGCCCCCGCCCTGCTCACCAGACCCTCCACCCGCACCGGCCCCACCGGACCCAGCGGTCCCACCAGTTCCCGCCCCACCGGAAGAAGCCCCGGGAGCCGCAGAATCCCCCTCCGAACCTTGCGACCCCCCGGACCCCTGCCGTTCCGGCCCCTCCTCGGGCCGCCCCGCATCCGGAGCGCCCCCACCGGACGGCCCGGGTGTCACCGAACCGCTCCCGGAGGAGTCGAAAACCCACCGCTGCCCGGCGGAACCGTCCCGCTGGGTCACCACGACCCCCATCCCCTCCCGGCTCTCCCCGGGCGCGACGACGAGCCCGCCACTGCGCCGCAGCAAAAGCTCTCCCCGCACGGTGAGATCGAAGAACACCTCCCCGGAGTGCACGACGCACCCGGCGAGCACGGCGGCCCCTTGATGCCCGTCGGCGTCGGCGGCGAGGCACAACGTCGGCGCGGCGGCACTCCGCAGCAACCCGTCGGCCTGGTACGCCCACTGCTGCGAGGCGGCACCGGAGCAGTCGGCCAGCACGACCCGCGCCCCGTCCCCGACCTGCCCGCCCGCACCGTCCATGCAGAGCCCGGCGGCCGGCGCGAAGAGCCGCCCGTGGGCGATCTCGGCGGGCTGCTGCTCGACGGACGCGGGCGAGGCGGCCCCGGAAGCGGACGGCTCAGGCCCCTCGGGCCCCTCAGGCGTCGAGGAGAAGTCGGGCCCGCCCACGGGCGCACCCCACGTCACCTGCGGCCCGGGCTGCGACCCCCCACCGGACCAGCCCGTGGCGACGAGCACGCTCCCGATGAGGACGAGCGAGGTCACCCCGGCCCCGATGAGGACGGCCCTGGCCCGCCGCCCGGCGAGGTCGACGATGCGGGTGCTCCGATGTCTGCCGGCGTGGACCGGCGTCGAGGCGGGCCCGTGGGCACCGCCACGGCCGGGCCGGGAATCGAGGTAGCGCCGGGCACCCCAGCCGAGCACGGTCTCGGCGAGCAGCACGTCCAACGCGTCGTCGAAGAAGCTGAGTTGCTCGGCGGCGTGCCGGCAGTAGCGGCACTCGGCGAGGTGGTCGCGGACCTCGGGCAGCAGGGTGCCCCCGCGGCGCAGCGGGACGTCGAGGAGCCGGTTGTTGAAGCGGCATTGGTCGGAGGGGGCGAGTTCCCGGTGGGCGCGGACGCAGGCCGTACGGAATTGGGTGCGCGCCTCGCGCAGTGCGGCGGTCGCCGTCAACTCGTCGACACCCAGCAGACCAGCGGGTATGGATATGGGCTCGGCTTCCACTTCCGTGTGCCACAAGAGGCATTGGGAGGCGGCCGGGAGCGATCGGAAAGCGGCGTCGGCGAGTTGTCGCCTTTCCGGGGTTCCGGCGCGCGCGGCGCGCAGTCCGCGGCCGCCGACGGTCTTGCCGAGTTCCGGCAGAGCGGCGGGCACGGCGTCGGCGCCGGCCCATTCCCGCACGATGTCGCGGACGGCGACGAGGAATTGGGGACGCAGCGCGCCGCCGGTACGGCCGCCGGCCAGCCTGCCGAGGACCCGGTGGAAGGCCGCCGCGGCCACGAGCTGCGGGGACTGTCCTCGGGCGGCGAGGCAGACGGCCGCGTACTCGTGGGTGGCACGCCAGTGCCGGGCCAGCAGGAGGGCGACGGCACGGGATCCGCCGCCGTCCGGGGCGGCGACCTGGGCCGCGAGATCGCGGTCCGAGTCGCCGGGGTGCCGGCCGGGACGGGGCGGGTAAGGAGGACGAGGTGGGTTGGGCGACTGCACGGAACCATTTCCTTCCAAGCCGGCGCCCGTGCACGGAAAAGTGCGCGCCGGAAAAGCAGGTGCGTGATTGGTGCGTACCTTGTGGCCGGATCGGCCCTCTTGGCCTGAACCGAACCCCCTTAAGGGACGCTTACCTTCGCACATACGCCTCATAGGAAACAAGAAGTTCGGGTGACCCAAGTTCAAACAGCCGGAATTTCAGATAAGTTACCGCCGGTATCCGCACCGGCATTCGAAAACTTCCGCCAAGCGCCCGGAAGGCGGACCTCAACTTGTGCGGGCACCCCGGTGGATGGCACACGAAATCTTCAACCCCCGTACGACGTGCCGTCGTCCGCCGCTCGCCGCCGGGCCACCCCCCGGCGCGGATCCACAGGTTTCTCCGATCCGGCTCTCGGCGTACTCCCAAACCGCCGGTCCAGCATGGCCGTATGACCACCCCCCGCCGCCCCGCGCCCACCGTCCGCAAGGCCGTCGTCCCGGCCGCCGGCCTCGGTACCCGCTTCCTGCCCGCCACGAAGGCGACCCCGAAGGAGATGCTCCCGGTCGTCGACAAGCCGGCCATCCAGTACGTCGTGGAGGAGGCCGCCGCGGCCGGGCTCGACGACGTCCTCATGGTCACCGGCCGCCACAAGCGCGCGATCGAGGACCACTTCGACAACGCCTTCGAGCTGGAGCAGGCCCTCGCCGCGAAGGGCGACACCGTCCGGCTGGACGCCGTGCGCGACCCGGCCCGGCTCGCCGACATCCACCACATCCGCCAGGGCGACCCCCTCGGCCTCGGCCACGCCGTCCTGTGCGCCAGGCACCACGTCGGCGACCAGCCCTTCGCCGTCCTGCTCGGCGACGACCTGATCGACGCCCGCGAGAACCTGCTCAGCGAGATGCTGGAGGTCCGCGAGCGGTACGAGGGGAGCGTCGTCGCCCTCATGGAGGTCCCGCGGGAGCAGGTCCACCTCTACGGCTGCGCGGCCGTGGAGCCGACCGGCGAGGACGGCGTCGTACGCGTCACCGGGCTGGTCGAGAAGCCCGCGCCCGAGGACGCGCCCAGCCGGTACGCCGTGATCGGGCGGTACGTCCTCGACCCGGCCGTCTTCGGCGTCCTGGAGCGCACCCCGCCCGGCCGGGGCGGCGAGATCCAGCTCACGGACGCGCTCCAGGAGCTCGCGGCGGGCGGCACGGTGCACGGGGTGGTCTTCGAGGGGCTGCGCTACGACACCGGGGACAAGGCCGACTACCTGCGCACGGTGGTGCGGCTGGCCTGTGCGCGGGACGACCTCGGGCCGGAGTTCCGGGCGTGGCTGGCGGAGTTCGTCGCCGGGTTCGGGGAGGGGGCGGGGCGGCTGGCCGCGTGACATGCGGCGGGCGTACGAACCGGGCGAGTCGTGATCGAACCGTGAGTGTCCGGGGGTGGTGGCCGAAAGGCGACCCCGGCGCTACTAGGGTTTCTCCGCATGTGGCAAGGACAGCAGCCGCCCGGGGGAGAGCAGAACCCGCAGGCGCAGAACAATCCGTATCAGCAGCCGGGCTATCAGCAGGGCAATCCGTACCAGCAGGGCGGGTACCAGCAGCCCGGGGCCCAGCAGCCCGGTGCCCAGCAGCCGGGGGCCGCGCAGCCCGGCTACCAGCAGCCGGGAGCCCCTCAGCCCGGCTACCAGCAGCCCGGCGCACCGCAGCCCGGCTACGGGCAGCCCAACCCCTACGCGCAGCAGCAGCCCGCCTGGGGTGCGCCGACCGTCGTGGGCGGGGCGCAGGCGCAGCCGGGCGGCGGAGGCGGGAACGGCGGCCGTAACCGGACCAAGCTCGTCGCGATCGTCTCCGCGTCCGCGGTCGTGCTGACCGCCGCGGTGACCGGGTTCGTGGTGCTCGACGGCAAGGACGACTCGAAGACCGACGCCAAGGGCGGCGACACGAGCGCCTCCGCGTCGCCCACGCCGACGCCGACGCCGACCGTGTCGAGTGACGCCGGGTCCAACCCGCGCAGCGGCGACAGCGACGTGAAGCCGACGGTCGCCGGGTGGAAGGTCGTCGTCAACCCCAAGTGGGGCACCGCGTTCGACGTGCCGGCGGACTGGGAGGTGCAGCCGCCCGGGACCGCGCTCGGCTACGAGTGGGAGGACAAGACCAAGCCCACCGGCTTCGACTCGGTCATCATGACCGGCACCGCCGCGCTCAAGCCGAAGTGGTGCACGTCCGACCCCGACAAGGACGGCAAGACCAGCGACTCGCGGCTCGGCGTGACCGGCACGAAGGGCGCGTCCGGGGCGAAGAACACCGACGAGATCGCCGTGAACACGCCCGCGTGGTGGGTGTTCGGCGGGTACACCAACCCCGACAAGAAGAGCATCACCTTCGACAAGAAGGGCACGCCGTACACCACCGCCGCCGGGATCGCGGGCAGCTACGGCTGGGCGCGGTCCGCGAACAACCCCACGAAGGGGAAGTGCGCGGCGGACGGCAAGGCGATCACGTTCGGCTTCAAGAACTCGAAGGGCGACTTCGTGTCGTGGACGCTGTCCACGGCGAAGGGCGTCAAGGACGAGGTGCCGGACGCGACGATCATGAAGATCCTGAGCACGGTGCGGCTGCACGGGGATCCGGTGGAGGGCTGATCCCACCGTGTGAGGGGGTGATGGGACGGGTCGATAATCCGTTTGTCGACCCGTACCGCCGGCCGCGATAGTCACCCGGTGACCCGAGCCGCCACTCCCCGCCCCCGACGTGCCCGCCCCGCCTGGGCCGGCCGCAACTACACCCTCCTCACCGCCGCCGCGTTCGTCACGAACCTCGGCGGCCAGGGTGCCCTGATCGCCTCCGCGTTCGCCGTCCTCGAAACCGGCGGCGACGGCGGCGACGTGGGCCTGGTCGCGGCGGCCCGCACCCTCCCGCTGGTCCTGTTCCTGCTGATCGGCGGCGCGGTGGCGGACCGCCTCCCCCGCCACCACGTGATGGTCGCCGCGAACACGCTCAACTTCCTCTCCCAGGGCGTGTTCGCCGCACTGGTCCTGCTCGGGGAGCCGATGCTGTGGCAGATGCTGCTGCTCAGCGCGCTGGGCGGCACCGGCCAGGCGTTCTTCGGCCCGGCGTCCGAGGGCATGCTCCTGTCCTCGGTCTCGGGATCGCAGGCGGGCCGCGCGTTCGCGGTCTACCGGACGGCGATGCAGGGCGCGTCGCTCGGCGGGGCGGCCCTCGGCGGTGCCATGGTCGCCGCGATCGGCCCCGGCTGGGTCCTCGCCGCGGACGCGGCGGCCTTCGCGGTCGCGGGCTCGCTGCGGGCGTTCCTCGACGTGAGCCACATCCCCCAACGCGCCGAGCCCCAGGGCCTGTTCGCGGATCTCCGGGAGGGCTGGCGGGAGTTCAGCAGCCGCCCCTGGCTGTGGGGCATCGTCCTCCAGTTCTCGATCGCCAACGCCCTCGCGGGCGCCGCGGACGCGGTCTACGGCCCCCTGGTCGCCCGCGACCACCTGGGCGGCGCGGCCCCCTGGGGCATCGCCCTCGGCTTCTTCGGCGCGGGCACGGTCGTCGGCGCCCTCCTGATGACCCGCTGGCACCCCCGGCGCCTCCTCCTCGTCGGCACCCTCTGCGTCTTCCCCTACGCCTTCCCGGCCGCCGCCCTCGCGGTCCCGGCGCCGATCGTGGTCCTGTGCGCGGTGATGTTCCTCAGCGGCCTGACGGTCGAGGTCTTCGGGGTGAGCTGGATGACCGCCCTCCACCAGGAAATACCGGAGGATAAGCTCTCCCGCGTCTCCGCCTACGACTGGTTCGGCTCCGTCGCCCTCGTCCCCGTCGCCCTGGCCCTCGCGGGCCCCGCGGAGACGACGTTCGGCCGCTCGCCCGCACTGTGGGGATGCGCGGCGGCGGTCGTCGCGGTGACGGCGGCGGTCCTGTGCGTCCCGGACGTCCGCAACCTCAGACTCCGTACGCCCGACCCCTCACCCGACCCCGAAGGCGCCGTCGGGCGGCTCGGGTGAGGCAACGGCCTCAGCGTCCGGCACGGGCCGCGCATCGCCGATCAACTTCCGCACACCGGGCCCGTGTTCGACCCGCGCCGGAAACGCGTCAGCAGCGGTACGCCGGGCCAGCGCGGCCAGATCGAGCGGCCGCCGCGCCCCGATGAGCACGACGTTCCCGAACCGCCGCCCCCGCAGCACCGCCGGCTCCGCGACAACGGCCAGCTCCTCGAACACCTCGGCGAACCCGGCGAGTTGAGAACGCAGGAAGCCGAACGGCGCGGAGTCGGCGAGGTTGGCGAGATAGACGCCGTCGCCACGCAGCACCCGGGCAACCTCACGGACGTACCCGGTGGAGGTCACTTGCGCGGGCACGCGCGAGCCGCCAAAAACGTCGGCGACAATGAGATCGGCGGAGGAGTCGGGCGCGGCGGCGAGCCACTCGCGGGCATCGGCGGCGTGGAGAGTGAAGTCCCCTTCAGGCAAGGGGAGTTGCTCGACAACCAGCTCCAGCAACCCGCGATCGAACTCGACGACATGCTGCCGACAGCCAGGCCGGGTGGCGGCGAGATAACGGGGAAGAGTGAGCGCACCCCCACCGAGATGAACGACGTCCACAGGCTCCACAAGCACATCAAGCGCATGCCCGAGCCGACGGACGTACTCGAACTCAAGATGATCGGGCGCATCGAGATCGACGTAGGACTGAGGAGCCCCATCGACGGTCAGCAGCCAAGCCCGTTCCCGATCGACGTCAGGCATGAGCTTGGCAAACCCATGATCGACGGAACGAAAGACGGGGATGGGCTCGGGGTTCACCCCTCCATTGTGCCTGGTCCTGTGTGCTTCCAAGGGGCGCGGGGGACTGCGCGACCAGCCACAACGGCCCCGCAGTCCCCCACTCACCTAACCCAACACGGCGGTGATGGTCCCAGCCCCCACAGTCCTGCCACCCTCACGAATGGCGAACCCGAGACCGGCCTCCAGTGGCACATCCCGCCCCAACTCAACGGTCATGTCCACCCGCTCCCCCGGCCGAACGACACCGACCTCACCGAGGTCGACGTCCCCCACCACATCCGCCGTACGGATGTAGAACTGCGGCCGGTACCCACTCGAAACGGCGGTCGTACGACCCCCCTCCCGAGCCGAGAGCACATAAACCTGCGCGGTGAACTTCCGCCGAGGCACCACACTCCCCGGCGCGGCGACGACATGCCCCCGCCGCACGGAGTCCCGGGCAACTCCCCGCAGCAGAAGGGCGACATTGTCCCCGGCCTGCGCTTCGTCCATCGGCTTCCCGAAGGTCTCCACGCCAATGACAACCGTGTCGACCTCCGCCCCGAGCACTTCGACCCGGTCACCGACCCGAACGGTCCCCCGCTCAACAGCCCCGGTGACGACGGTCCCACGCCCGGTGATGGTGAGCACGTTCTCGACGGACAGAAGGAACGGCGCGTCGAGATACCGCTCAGGCATCGGCACGTACGTGTCGACCGCGTCGAGCAGCGCCTCGACGGAGGCGACCCAACGGGGGTCCCCCTCAAGGGCCTTGAGCCCGGAGACACGGACGACGGGCGCGCTGTCACCCCCGTACCCGTGGGTCGTCAGCAGGTCCCGGACCTCCATCTCGACGAGTTCGACGAGCTCTTCGTCCGCGCCGTCGGCCTTGTTGAGCGCGACCACGATGTGGTCGACACCGACTTGCCGGGCCAGCAGCACGTGTTCGGCGGTCTGCGGCATGATCCCGTCGAGCGCGGAGACGACGAGGATCGCCCCGTCGAGCTGCGCCGCGCCGGTGATCATGTTCTTGATGAAGTCGGCGTGACCGGGCATGTCGACGTGCGCGTAGTGGCGGGTGTCGGTCTCGTACTCGACGTGCGAGATGTTGATGGTGATACCGCGGGCGGCCTCCTCGGGGGCGCGGTCGATGCGGTCGAACGGCACGAACGTGCCGGTGCCGCGGTCGGCGAGGACCTTGGTGATGGCGGCGGTCAGGGTGGTCTTGCCGTGGTCGACGTGCCCCATCGTGCCGATGTTGAGATGCGGCTTGGTGCGTACGTACGCGGTCTTGGGCATGGCTGTACCTCGAAGCGTGTCCGTGGTGAAGAGAAACGGGACCCCGATCGACCGTCCGACCCTCCCCCTGCGGGGTCCGCCGGACTTTCCGGGGAGGGTCAGCTTCGGGCGCCGTCGGCAGCGGCCAGGAAGTAGGCGACGGCAGCCTTCGGGGCATCCGCGACGGCGGATGCTGCGAGGTGGAAGGCGTACCGGAACATGTGCTCGATCATCGTCGAAGGAGCTTCGTGCGTCGAACGGTTTTCCGCGCCGTGCCGTTCAGGGTCGTCCCGGTGAGAAGACCCATACAGCGATCAGACAGCTCCGTGGGCTACCGTCACGGAATGCTCGATGCCACCACCCGCTCTGGCGGCACCGCCACGGCCGCTCCCCCGGCCGCCCCCGCCCTGGTCGTGCCCGTGTCCCTGGGCACCCGCCTGCTGTCCCCCTGGTCGCGCCTGTTCCTGCTGGTCACGCTGCTCGCGGGGGCCGGTTCGTGCGTGCTGCTCTTCGAGCCGCAGAAGCTGCTCCAGGACGGCTGGCCGCCGCAGCTGACGGGGGCTTCTGCCGCCGCTGTGTTCACGGTCGCGTACGGACTGTGCACGGTCGCGTTCGTGCCCCGGCCGCTGCTGAACCTCGCGGCGGGGGCGTTGTTCGGCTGGGAAGTGGGGCTCGTCACCACGCTCGCGGGGACGGTGCTCGGCGCGGGCGTGGCGTTCGGGCTCGGGCGGACCCTGGGGCAGGACGCGCTGCGGCCCCTGCTGCGGGGGCGGCTCCTGAAGGCTGCCGACGGTCAGCTGAGCCGGCACGGGCTGCGGTCGATGCTCGCCGCGCGCCTGTTCCCGGGGATGCCGTTCTGGCTGGCCAACTACGGTGCCGCCGTCTCCCGCATCGGCTGGTTCCCGTTCCTGTTCGCGACCGCGCTGGGCTCGGTGCCCAACACGGCCGCGTACGTCGTCGCCGGGGCGCGGGCCTCGTCGCCGACATCGCCGGTGTTCCTGATCGCCGTCGCGGCCATCGCGCTGCCGTCGGTGGCGGGGGCGGTGGTGGCCTGGCGGAAGAGGCATCACCTGCGGGGGAAGTAGTCCTTATACGGACTCCAGGATCATCGCGTTGGCCAGTCCTCCCGCCTCGCACATGGTCTGCAGGCCGTACCGTGCCCCGCGCTCGCGCATCGCGTGCACGAGCGTCGTCGTCAGCCGCGTCCCGCTGGCGCCCAGCGGATGCCCGAGCGCGATGGCCCCGCCGTTGACGTTGACCTTCGCCAGATCCGCGCCGGTCTCCTGCTGCCAGGCGAGGACGACGCTGGCGAACGCCTCGTTGACCTCGAACAGGTCGATGTCCCCGACCCCGAGCCCGGCCCGGCTCAGCACCTTCTCCGTCGCCGGGATGACGCCGGTCAGCATGAGGATGGGGTCGGACCCGGTCACGGCGAAGTCCCGCACGCGCGCGAGGGGGCGCAGTCCGAGGCGTACGGCCGTGTCGGCGGAGGCGATGAGGACGGCGCTGGCGCCGTCGTTGACCGGGCTGGCGTTGCCGGCGGTGACGTTCCACTCGATCTGCGGGAAGCGCTCGGCGAAGCCGGGGTCGAAGTAGGCGGACTTCAGCCCGGCGAGGATCTCGGGGGTCGTGCCGGGCCGTACGGACTCGTCGCGCACGGCGTCGTCCAGGGGGGCGACCTCGGCGTCGAAACGGCCCTGGTCCCACGCGGCGGCGGCCTTGCGGTGCGAGGACGCGGCGAACTCGTCCATCCGCGCGCGCGTGAGGGACCACTTCGCGGCGATCAGCTCCGCGCTGACGCCCTGCGGGACGAGGCCCTCGGAATAACGCCGGGCGATGCCCGGACCGAAGGGATCCTTGCCCGCCGGGACGTTCGACCACATCGGGACCCGGCTCATCGACTCCACCCCGCAGGCCACGACCAGGTCGTACGCGCCCGCCATCACGCCCTGCGCGGCGAAGTGCACGGCCTGCTGCGAGGAGCCGCACTGCCGGTCCACCGTCGTCGCCGGCACGGACTCCGGGAGACCGGCGGCCAGGGCGGCGTACCGGGTCGTGTTCATCGCCTGCTCGCCGACCTGGTCGACGGTGCCGCCGATCACATCGTCCACGAGCGCGGGATCGACGCCGCTGCGGTCGACGAGGGTACGCAGAGCATGGGCGAGAAGATCAACGGGATGCACATGAGACAGGGAACCGCCGGGCTTGCCCTTGCCGACGGGAGTGCGGACGGCTTCGACGATGACGGCGTCACGCATGGGGTCCTCCACAGGGGGTCAGTTTGAACTCCAAACCCACCCTACTGGCAAGTAGCCCTCGCTGACCACAAAGGTTGGAATTCCCAACTCTCTACGAAAGACCGCTCTACCCGACGAGCGCGTCCGCCAAGGCGTACAACCGGGCCCCGATGCCCGAGAGTTCGGCGGGGTCCGCGGCGAGAAAATCGATGCTGAAGTCGTCGTCCTCCCCCACCGAGGCGGCCCACCGGGCCCCGCACTCAGGACACTCCACCTCGAACTCCTCCAGCAGCAGCAGCTCCAGTTCGGTCGACCAGAAGGGCACCCCCTCGAAGGCGAGGAGCCCTTGGAGGTGGTACACGAAGTCGCCGGGCTCGTCCGCCGGTATGCCGGCGAGGAACTCACGGGCCACAGGCAGGAGTTCGGCGATCTGCTCCGCGTACAGCTCCCGCTCACCGACCCTGGCCGCGCCGACGATGTGCCCGGCCATGAGGAGTGCCTCGTCGCGCCCGCCGGGCGAACGGCCCATGGCGATGTCGGTGAGCAGCGGGAGGGCGGCGAAACTCGCGTCGTAGACGGTCCCTTGATGGCAGAGGGACGACCAGAGGGCGGCCCAGACGGCCTTGTCGCCGGGGCCGCCGTCGAGGCGGGCGAAGAGGCCGGGGGTGTCGACGGCGGAGCCATAGGCGTGGGTGAGCCGAGCCCAGTCGGTGGTCATGGGCCGGGATTCTGCCTCACCCCTCCAGCTTGTAGACCTCCAGCCGCCCGCACATCCCGAACTTCCCCACCTCGGAAGGCTGTTCGGCCCGTACGACGGCATCGCGCAAGTGCGAGGCGTCCCCCTCCTCAAGCCGATCGAGCTGCTCTCCCGTCGCCCGGGCGGCGGCGGACGCTCCCCGCTCCCAGCGCTCCCGCCACTCCCCCACCCGAGGCCGGACGAGAGCGGCGGCGGACTCGTGGAAGGCGGCCAGGGAGTCCGGGGACTCCCGGAGTACCCGGTATCCCTCCAGCGCCAAGTCCCGCCGTCTGCGGGCGACTTGCTCCTGTTCCTCGCGGGGCGCGTCCAGCGGTATCCGGGTCACCGAGGCGTAGGTCTCCGCGTCGGTGAGGTACTCGGGGGGAAGTGTCAGGACCGCGTCGCCCGCCTCCGGGAGGCCGCTGTTCTGCATGAGGACGGTGATCTGGAGGTCGTCCTCGTTGATGAGGCGGTGGATCGTGCCGGGGGTGAACCAGGCGATGGTGCCCGGGGTCAGGGGGGTGACCTCGTAGCCGGACGTGGTCAGGGTCTGGACCGCGCCCCGGCCGCCGGTCACGACGTACCCCTCCGAACAGGCCAGGTGCATATGGGGAGTTCCGCCGTGGAGGCCGTCGGCGGCAGGCCAGTCGTACACGCACAGGCGGGAGACCCCGACCCCGCCCGGGAGCCCGGAGAAGCCGCTCACCACGGCCGCTCCGCAAGGTACTTGGTGATATCGGCCCGCTCCCAGGCGCCATCGGCGACGACGACCCGGTAGCGGCGGGTGAGGGTCTCGCCCGGTGGCAGCGCGAGTTCCTCGAAGAAGGCCCAGGAGGGGGCGATGGCGGCGAAGGGCTCGTTGCGGACGAACCAGTGCGCGGGATGCCCGCCGGCGTTCTCGGGCGCGTGGGCGAAGAGGACCGTGGCGTACCCGTCGGCCCCGTCGTGTTCACCGGAGAGCGCGAGCCATTCCCCTTGCGTGCCCATGAGTTCGGGCCCTTCCCCGTCGGGCCCGATGATGCGGCCGTCCCGGAAGGCGCGGGGGCCACGCCAGAACAGCCCGGTGTACCCGGCCATTTCGCGCCCGGCGGTGGTCGGGCTCCCGAACAGAAGGGGCTCCGTACGCCGGTTGGTGATCGCGCTGCTCCACGTCAGCGCCCAGGACCGGGAGTCGAGGTCGACGTCGTGGACCTCGACGCGCCGCGTCTCCTCGGCCCACAGCTCACCGTCGTACGGATGCCAGGTGAGCCGCTCGGCGATGACGACGCGGTCGGCGTCGGCGCTCACCTCGTCGAAGGCGACGTGCCGCATGGAGCCGACGCGTTCGGGGATCGCGAGGTAACCCTCGCCGTGGATGTAGGAGTTGCCGCCCCAGAGGTTCGCGCCGGAGAGGTGCGAGGCGGTGAGGGAGAGCCCCTTGTGCCAGCGGTGGTCGTTGGGCCGGTAGTCGGTGACGACGTCCCCGGCGAGGGTGCGCAGGGGGTGGATGTACGGCTTGGGCGCCTCCCAGCCGGCCTCGGCGCGGTAGACGTACGAGAGGAGTTCGACGCCGGTGACGGGCTCGGTGACGGTGATGTGCTCGCCGTGCGCGTGGACGATCCGCAGCCGCTCGCTCACGCGGACCCCTCCTCGGGCGCCCAGCCGGCCGCACCGCCGTGCAGGGCGGTGTAGTAGGGGTCGCCGGAGCCGATCTCGCCGCGCCGGACGGTGACGTCGGTGAACGCCGACTTGTAGAGGGCGCTGATGAGTTCGAGGCTCGCGCGCCCCTCCTCGCCGCTGAGCCGGGGCCGTTCACCGGCACGCATGCTGGCGACGAGTTCCCGGAGCTGTTCGAGGTGCGAACTCGGCACGTCCGTACCGAAGTCGAGCCAGGAGGCGAGCTCCTCCTCGGAGACACCGGGCGCGGGGGTGATGCGCCAGTTCGCGTTGGAGTGGCCGTAGAGGTGGACGAGTTCGACGGTCGCGCGTTCGCAGTCGATGCGGATGCGGCTGACCTCGTCGGGACTGAGGACGCTGTTGACGACGGTCGCCATCGCGCCGTTGTCGAACCGGACGAGCGCGGTGGAGACGTCCTCGGTCTCGACGTCGTGCACGAGCCGTCCGGCCATCGCGCGGACCTCGCTCCAGGACCCGAGCAGGTCGAGCATGAGGTCCATCTGATGGATGCCGTGCCCCATCGCGGGCCCGCCGCCCTCGGTGGCCCAGCGTCCGCGCCAGGGCACGGCGTAGTAGGCGGTGTCGCGGTACCAGGTGGTCTGGCAGTGGGCGACGAGCGGCCGGCCGAGCGCCTTCTCGGCGAGCAGCTTACGGATGTGGCGGGTGCCAGAACCGAAACGGTGCTGGAAAACGATGGAGGAGTAGGGACCCGTCTCCGTGCCTTCCTCGGCGGCGACGGCGTCGTACTCGGCAAGGGTGAGGACGGGCGGCTTCTCGCACAGCACCCAGGCGCCACCGCGCAGCGCGGCCTGGCTCTGGGCGCGGTGCAGGGTGGGAGGGGTGCAGATGGTGACGAGGTCGGGGCGCTGCTCGGCGAGCATCAGCTCCAGGTCGGTGTACGGATGCGGGACACCGCCCTCCGCGCAGAACTGCTCGACGGCTCCGGCGTCGATGTCGACGGCCGCGACGACCTCGACCTCGCCCTCGGCGGCGAGTTCCTGGAGCGCGGGCAGGTGGGAGCCGCGGGCGATGGCGCCGGTGCCGATGACGGCCGCGCGGATCCTGCGGCCGGTGAGGGGAGCGGTCGGGGGCATGGGGGTGATCAGCACTCCTCGGACTGGCGGCCGTACGCGCGAGCGGGGCACGACACCCGCAGCAAGCGCTTTCTCTCGCCTGCAACGTATGCGCCGGTGGCGGGATGGGTCAACAGCCCAAAAGGGGCGAGAGGGGATGCGCCGGAGCGTCGGTACGACCATCGGACGAGCGGCCCGCACGGCCCCTGTGCCCGGCCTGTCCGCGTGGGACGCTACGCTGCCCCCTGCACCCGTTGATCTCCGCGCGCGGCGCGCTGCCGTGTCGTCGGTGGCCGCCGTCGCCGTGTTGTCCGCGCTTCTCGTCCGTTCCCGATCGGCACTTGGACTCCGTAACCTCATGTCTTGGTTTGAATCCCTCATCCTCGGACTCGTCCAGGGGCTGACCGAGTTCCTCCCCGTCTCCTCCAGCGCGCACCTGCGGCTCACCGCGGCGTTCTCCGGCTGGGAGGACCCCGGTGCCGCGTTCACGGCGATCACCCAGATCGGTACGGAAGCGGCGGTGCTGATCTACTTCCGCAAGGACATCGGGCGGATCATCGCCGCGTGGTGCAAGTCGCTCGTCAAGAAGGAGATGCGCTCCGACCACGACGCGAAGATGGGCTGGCTGGTGATCGTCGGCTCGATCCCGATCGGCGTCCTCGGTCTCACGCTCAAGGACCAGATCGAGGGCCCGTTCCGCGATCTGCGGATCACCGCGACGATGCTCATCGTCATCGGCGTCGTCATGGGCGTCGCCGACCGCCTCGCCGCCCGCGACGAGGCGGACCGCCGGCACCGCGCGCCCAAGCAGCGCAAGGCCCTGGAGAACCTCGGCGTCAAGGACGGCCTGATCTTCGGCCTCTGCCAGGCATGCGCCCTCATCCCCGGTGTCTCCCGCTCCGGCGCGACCATCACGGGCGGCCTCTTCATGGGCTACAAGCGCGAGGCCGCCGCACGCTACTCCTTCCTCCTCGCCATCCCCGCCGTCCTCGCGTCGGGCCTCTTCGAGACGAAGGACGCCCTGGAGAAGGACCACGTGTCCTGGGGCCCCACGATCTTCGCGACGGGCATCGCCTTCGTCACCGGATACGTAGTGATCTCGTGGTTCATGAAGTTCATCAGCACCAAGTCGTTCATGCCGTTCGTGTACTACCGGGTGGCGCTGGGCATCGTCATCATCGCGCTGGTGACGGCGGGGGTCCTGAGCCCGCACGCGGCGGAATCGGCGAGCTAGGGAGGGGCAACGCCCTAAAGGGGCGCGGGGAACTGCGCGACAAGCCACGACGGCCGCCGCAGCCGCCACACAACCCCACACCCCCCTTCGGCTGGCGCTTGGCACTACCTCCCGTACGCCTCGTCACAGATCCGAGCCTCGGGACTGTCCTCCCGCCACGCCCCGTACTGCCTCCCCAACGCGCACACATCCGCCTTGCGCCGCACCTCCGACTCCACATCGGGAATCTCGATCCGCGGCCCGGCAGGCTCATGGGGTGCGGCGGGACGCCGAGGGTGGACCTTCTTCTGCCGCCCCGCGTCCTCCCGCCCCCGCGCCGCAGGCACCGGCTCAGCTTCCGGCTCGGCCCGCCGCCGAGGCGCCGGCGCCGGCTCCGCGACCATCTCCAGCGCCTCCCGGGCCGGCGCCTGGATCACCCGGGCCCGCCCCTTCCCGTCGGGACGGGGCAACGGCGGCACAGCAGGCGCGGGCACGGGCACGGCGGAAGCCCCCGGCGCGGTCGGATGATGCTGGACGGTCACGCATCCGGTGAGAGCGGAGGCGGCCACGGTCATCAGCAGGGTCGCGGTAGTCGTCGTACGGTGCACCCGCGCAACTCTGTCGGCTCCGGCGCCCGAAGGGGCCGTGGACAAGCGGAGGTTGCCCCGCACGGGTGATCTCCTGCCCCGTACGGACGGCCCGTGTCAGCCGGAACTGACGTCACTCACCGGTGGCCCCGTCGATCCGCTCGCGCAGCAGGTCCGCGTGCCCGTTGTGCCGGGCATATTCCTCGATCATGTGCGTGTAGATCCACCGCAGGGTGAACGGCTCCTTGGTGGTGCGGCCCTTCCGCACGGAGAGCGTGTCCAGGCCGACCCCCTCGGCGCACCGCCTGGCCGCCGCGATCTCCCCCTGCCAGGTCTCGTACGCCTCCTTCCACGTATCCGCCTCGGTGAGGTGGAACTCCCCGTCGGGATCGGCGTCACTGAAGTAGATCGGCGCCGACTCCTCCCCCACGAGAACGTCCCGGAACCACCCCCGCTCCACCTCGGCCATATGCCGCACCAGCCCCATCAACGACAGCTCCGACGGCGGCACGGCGGCGGTCCTCAACTGCTCGTCGCTCAGCCCCTCGCACTTCCACGCCAGCGTGTCGCGGTGATACTCCAGCCACCCCTCCAGCATGTCGCGCTCGGAAGCGTTCTGGGCGGGCTCGGTACGTTCGATCGTCATGCCCGGCATGATCCCGTACGCCGCCCCACCCGGACCACGCGTTTTCACCCGCCCGGCGACTCCCGCACGTCCCCGTATGCTGCGGAGCGGACGGCGAGGTGAGGAGCACACGTGAAGGTCGGCTGCATCGGGCTCGGGGACATCGCGCAGAAGGCGTATCTGCCGGTGATCGGCGCGCAGGCGGGGATCGACCTGCATCTGCACACCCGAACGCCCGCGACGCTCAAGGAAGTCGGGGAGGCGTTGCGGGTGCCTGCCGCCCAACGGCACACCGGACTCGACGAGTTGCTCGCCCAGGACCTCGACGCCGCGTTCGTGCACGCGCCCACCGCCGCGCACCCGGAGATCGTGACGCGGCTCCTGGAGGCGGGCGTACCGACGTACGTCGACAAGCCGCTGGCGTATCAACTCGCCGACTGTGTACGGCTGGTGGAGCTGGCGGAGGCGCGCGGCGTGTCGCTGGCCGTCGGGTTCAACCGGCGGTACGCGCCCGGGTACACGCAGTGCGCCGACCACCCGCGTGAGCTGATCCTGATGCAGAAGAACCGCATAGGGCTTCCGGAGGACCCGCGCACGATGGTGTTCGACGACTTCATCCACGTCGTCGACACACTGCGGTTCCTCGTGCCGGGGGAGATCGGGGACGTCACCGTGCGCGGGCGGGTCGAGGACGGGCTGCTGCACCACGTCGTCCTCCAGCTCGCGGGCGACGGTTTCACCGCGCTCGGCGTGATGAACCGGCTCAGCGGGTCGAACGAAGAGGTCCTGGAGGTCTCGGGGCAGGACACGAAGCGGCAGGTCGTCAACCTCGCGGAGGTCATCGACCACAAGGGCCAGCCGAGTGTGCGGCGGCGCGGCGACTGGGTGCCGGTGGCCCGGCAGCGGGGCATCGAGCAGGCGGTGCTGGCGTTCCTCGACGCCGTGCGCGCGGGCAGGACGCTCAGCGCACGGGACGCGCTGGCGACTCATGAGCTGTGCGAGCGGGTCGTGCGCGAGGTGTCCGCCGCAGGGTGACGGCGTACGCGGCGAGCGCGAGGAGGGCCGCGTACACCGTCCAGTCGCCGTAACGGGCGTACAGGGTACGGCCGCCCGCGAGCGGGACCTCGTACACGGCCGTGCCGCTCGTGCTCGTGCCGAGGGTGCGGCCGACGCGGTGGCCCGACGGGTCGTAGACGGCGGAGACGCCGGTGAGCGTCGCGTGGACGAACGTGCGGCCCGTCTCGGCGGCGCGCAGGGCACCCAGCGAGGCGTGCTGCGCGGGGGCCCAGCTGTGCTGGAACGACGAGGTCGAGGACTGGGCCACCAGAAGGTCGGCGCCCTTGCGGGCGAGGCTGCGGCTCATGTCGGGGAACGCGGTCTCGAAGCACACCATCGGGCCGATCCGCAGGTCGGGGGCGATGTCCATGACGACCTGGCGCGTGCCGCGCTTGCGGTCCTCGCCGGCCGCCTTCCCCACGGACGTCGCCCAGCCGAGCAGCGAGCGCGCCGGGATGTACTCCCCGAACGGCACCAGCCGCATCTTGTCGTACCGGTCACCGGTCGGGCCGTCCGGGCCCACCAGGATCGAGCTCTTGTAGATGCCGGGCCGGTCCGAGCGGCGCGCGTCGACGTTCACGAGGATGTCCGCGCCGGTCGCGCCCGCCAGCGCGGCCAGCCGTCCGGCCAGGTCGGGGCGGTCCTTCAGGTCGTACCCGACGCTGCTCTCGCCCCACACGATCAGATCGACATCTTGTCCGACGAGCTGCCGGGTGAGCTGCTCCTCCCGGTCGAACCGGCGATCGGGGCCGTCGATCACGCCCGCCTGGACGACAGCGATCCGGGTCCGGCCGGTCGTCTCGGGGCGCGGGGCGCCGACGTACGCGGCGGAGGCCGTCGCGGTGGCGGCGAGCAGCGCGGCGAGGGCGGGCGTACGGGCCGCGGGTACGGCGATCAGGATCGCGAGGGCCGTGTTCACGGCGACGACGAGGAAGCTGACCAGCCAGACGCCGCCGACGGACGCGAGCCGCAACGCCGGTTCGACCTGCCACTGGCTGGCGCCCAGCATGCCCCAGGGGCCGCCGAGTCCCTGCCAGGAACGGACGAGTTCGACGAGGAGCCAGGCGGAGGGGAGGACGAGGAGGGCGGTGGCGGTCTGTTTCCGGGTGGGCCGGTTCCCATCGGTACGATCATCCGACTCGGCGCTTTCGGGGCCCGCCCCCAGCAGCCTCCGTACGAGCCACCCCCACGGCCCCCACAACGCCCCCAGCAGCCCGGCGATCACGAACGTGAACACGTTCAGGCTCGGCAGCAGCCAGTGGTGCATCGCCAGCATGAAGCCGAAGCCCCCGGCCCACCCCTCGTACACCGCCCGCCGCCCCGTCGGCGCGGTCCGCACGAGCAGCAGCCACGGCACGAGCGCCGCCCACGCCCACCACCACAGCCCCGGCGCGGGGAACGCGAGCACCGGCAGGGCGCCGGCGAGCGCGGCGAGCGCCGTACGGGCACGGGAGGAGGCCAACCAGCGGCTTGTCATACGGCGCCTCCCTGTCGATGTGCGTCCAGTGTGCGCGGGCCCGGCGATCTACGACAGGGGAGGCTCGGCCAGTCGGCGCCATTTCTCCTCGACGACGACCTCCGCGAACCGCCACCCCTCGTACGTCCGCACCAGCGCGAACGCGTACCGCCCCCCGGCGACGAAGTCCGGCACCGTCCCGGGCGCGTCACCGTTCGCGAACCGCATCGGGTTGACGAAGTCGGCCTGCACCCGGGCCGTGTCGCCCACGTCCTGCTCCAACTGCCCGAACCGCACCCGCCGGTTGACGATCAGATGCTGGCGCATCGCGAACAGCGGCATGCTCCGCGCCAGCCACCCCACGACCTCCCCCACACCCCCCTCGATCCCCCCGGCCGACCGGTAGTCGGCCCGCCCCTCCCCCGCGAACAACGCCTCGTACGCCGCCCAATCGGCGTCGTCGACGGCCCTCGCGTAGTCTGTGATCAGCTCGTCGACGGCCAACCGGTCCATCACGGTGGCAAGCTCCACACGCTGGGTCATACGACCGAGTGTTGGGGATCACCCCGACCCAGCCAAGGGCCCGTGTCAAACCGTCCTTGAGTTGATATTCGGTGGCCCCGCCCGCGCCCGAGCGGCGACGCTGGTGGCGTGAACCATCCGAAGTACCAGATCCGCGCCCGCCACACCGACACCACCCTCACCGTCTACCAGGCGTACCGCCCCGAGATCGGCGTCCCGGCGGCCCGCGACGGCCGGTTCCCGGCGGCGTGGAGCCGACAGCGGATGACATGGATCAAGCCCAGTTTCCTGTGGATGATGTACCGCTGCGGGTGGGCCGAGAAGGAGGGCCAGGAGACCGTTCTCGCCGTCGAGATCCGGCGGGAGGGGTTCGAGTGGGCGCTGCGCAACGCCTGTCTCTCGCATCACGTGCCGGAACTGCACGGTGAACTGGCCGACTGGAAGCGGCAGTTGAAGCGGGCTCCGGCGCGGGTGCAGTGGGATCCGGAGCGGAGTCTGCGGCTGGGGGCGCTGCCGCATCGGTCACTGCAACTGGGGCTGGCCCGGGAGGCGACGGAGCGGTACGCGGACGACTGGATCGTGGGGATCGAGGACGTCACGGGGCTCGCGCAGGAGGTCCACGCGCGGGTGCGGGCGGGCCAACTCGACGCGGCGAACGCGCTGTTGCCGCAGGAGCGGCCGTACGAGGTGGACGAGGCGTCGCTCGCGCATCTGCGCAGGGGGTGAGCCGCCCGAACAGCCCCCGTCCGCCTCGCCGTTGCCGAACGAACGACCGTATGCCGCGAGCGGCACGGCGCTCACGGCCCGGGATCTATCGTGAAGTTCGCCGTCGCACACCCCGGAGGTCCCCCATGTCCCCTGTCACTGTGGTCACCGGCGGGAGCCGGGGTATCGGCGCGGCGATCTCCCGGCGGCTGGCGGCCGACGGCCACGACGTGGCGATCGGGTACGTCCGGGATGCCAGCGCCGCCGAGGCCGTGGCCGGCGCGGTCCGGGACGCCGGTGCGCGTGCCGTCGCCGTACGCGTCGACACGTCCGTCGAGGCGGACGTGGAGCGGCTGTTCGAGGTCGCCGAGGGGGAACTCGGGGCGGTGACGGGGCTCGTGAACAACGCGGGGGTGACCGGGCCGCCGGGGCGCCTCGCGGACGCCGACCCCGCGGACCTGCGGCGCGTCGTGGACGTCAACTTCCTCGGTGTGCTGCTGTGTTCACGCCGGGCCGCGCGGCTGATGGCCTCTCGGGGCGCCGGGTCGATCGTCAACATCTCGTCCGCCGCGGCGACGCTGGGGAGCCCCGGGGACTATGTGCACTACGCCGCGAGCAAGGCGGCCGTCGACGCGCTGACCGTCGGCCTGTCGAAGGAGCTCGGCACCGACGGGATCCGTGTCAACGCGGTCGCGCCCGGGATGATCGACACGGAGATGCACGCGGCGATGGGGGACCCGGACCGGGCACACCGGGCGGCGTCGGCGATCCCGCTGGGGAGACCCGGGCGGGCCGAGGAGATCGCGGGGGCGGTGGCGTGGCTGCTGTCGGGGGAGGCGGCGTACACGACGGGGGCGGTGCTGCGGGTGGCGGGCGGGAGGTGAGGGGCCGGGCGGATCCGGGGTGCGTCGGAGTGCCGTAGCACCTCAAAGGCGCCGGGGGGCCTCGACTCAAGGTGCCTCGCAGCGTCGGCGCGTCCTGACAGCGAAGCCCTACGCCGCCTCGACGACCCCGCCCCTGATCGCCTCGGCCCACTCCACGACCAGCGCCTCGTACTCCGCGCGCTCGTGCGCCGACAGCGACCCTCCCGCGCGCAGCCACAACGACCTGATCCGCTCGTTCAATTCGGCAGCGGACCGCGCGGAACCAGGGGCATGAGGATGGGGGGACATGCGGACAAGCGTAGGGGCAAGCGCTGACAGTCCGCTACCGCCCGGCTACCCGAACCGTATGGGGTTGGTCACGGCCTTGTGGATCAACACCCGTACGGCTCCGCCGGGTTGACGCCACACGCCCTACGCCACACACCACGCGCCCTACGCCGCATGCCCCACGCACACCCCGCACACCAGGCCCCGTACACGTACGCCGGACGCCGGGCACCACCCGTACGCCCCCTCACCGCACAGCCGGCCCCCAGAACCCCCACCCTTCCCCGTCCCCCTCCCCCAACCGCCCCGCAAGCCGCTCGATCGCCTCCCGCACCCCCGAGCTGTACCCGTCCTCCCCCAGCCCCCGCGCCGCCACCCGAGCCGCCCGCAGATGGGTGCGTGCCGCGTCGGGCCGCCCGAGCTTCTCGTAGTCGGCGGCGAGGTTGAGGTGGAGGGAGGGATAGAGCGAGCGGACGGCGGACGGCGTCTCCTCGGCGGCGGTCAGCGCCCGCAGGTCCCAGGCCAGCTCGTCGGAGGGGTCGTCCTGCGTGTCGGCGAGGTAGTGGGCGAGGGTGCACCGGTGGACCGCCGCCCCGTCCTCCCCCACCTCGCCCCACATCTCCAGGAGCCGGTCGCGCGCCTCTTCCCGGTCGCCCCCGTGATGCAACATCACGACCTGCCCGATCCGCGTCAACAACGCGTCCACGGCCTCCTGCTCCCGCTGCTCCGCCACCGCGTCCTCCGTGCCAGATCGTTCCTGCGTCCCCCCGACGCTAACCGCACGGACCGACGATCCCGGTCGGCGACACCAGACACCAGGCACCGGACACCGGCACCCGGCACCCGGCACCCGGCACCCGGCACCCGGCACCCGGCACCCGGCACCCGGCACCCGGCACCCGGCAGCGGACACCAGCCCCGGACACCACACCCGACAGCCCCCGCCCTCCTGGCCACCCCCGGCGCGGCCGGCCGACGCGTGCCCCCACACAACGCCGGCCGACCAAAGCCAAAGCCGCAGCCGAACCCGAAGCCCCCCGGCCTCACTTCAGATTCGGCACCGTCCAGTCGATCGCCTCGTGCCCCTGCGCAGCCACCGCGTCATTGATCTGCGTGAACGGCCGGGACCCGAAGAACCCCCCCTTCGCGGACAGCGGCGAGGGATGCACCCCCTGCACCACCACGTGCCGCGACTCGTCGATGAGCCGGGCCTTCTTCTGCGCGTAGGCCCCCCACAGCACGAACACGGCGGGATCCGGCCGCGAGGCCACCGCCTTGATGACCGCGTCCGTGAACTTCTCCCACCCCTTGTTCTTGTGGGAGTTGGCCTCACCGCCGCGGACGGTCAGCACGGCGTTGAGCAGCAGCACCCCCTGCTGGGCCCACGGCATCAGGTAGCCGTTGTCCGGGATCGGCGCCCCCAGCTCGGAGTTCATCTCCTTGTAGATGTTCCGCAGGGACGGCGGGATCCGCACCCCGGGCCGGACGGAGAAGCACAGCCCGTGCCCCTGCCCCTCCCCGTGGTACGGGTCCTGACCGAGGATCAGCACCTTCACCTGCTCGTACGGCGTGGCCTCCAGCGCGGCGAAGACCTCCTCGCGCGGCGGATAGACGGGACCCTTCGCCCGCTCCTCCTCCACGAACTCGGTCAGCTCCTTGAAGTAGGGCTGCTGAAGTTCGTCCCCCAGGACCCCGCGCCAGGACTCGGGCAGCATGGCGGTGTCGGTCACGTCATCGTCCTTCGGTCGTGCGATGTCTTCCAGTCCTCAGAACTTACCGCCGCCCACTGACAATCGGCCCCGGAACCCCTCTCACCAGCTCGTCTTCCGGGACAGCTCCCACACCATCATGATGGTCGCCGGGTCCAGCGAGCGTTCCCCGCCCGCGATGTCCTCGTCCGCGGCGAGGTACTGCTTGCCCTGCCACAGCGGCAGCAGCCGTACGTCGTCGACGAGGAGCCGTTGGGCCTCCTGGAAGTCCTTGACGACGTCGGCCCGGTCGCTCTGCTGGCGTGAGCGCGGCAGCAGCACGTCGGTGATCTTTCTGGCGTCGTACGGCGTCCCGAGCGCGTTCTGCTGCCCCACGAACGGCGCGATGAAGTTGTCGGGGTCGGGGAAGTCGGGTTGCCACCCACGCCCGAACACCGGGTACTCGCCCTTCTGGTAGCCGAGGACGTACGCGTTCCACGGCCGGCTCTTGAGCGTGACCGTGAACAGCCCGGAGGCGTCCAACTGGGCCTTGATCTCCTTGAATTCGAGCCCGGTGTCGGAGCCGTACCGGTCGGTGGTGTACCAGAGGGTGAGCGGTACGGGCGTGCTGACGTCGGCCTCGGCGAGGATCTTGCGCGCCTTGCCGACGTCGGGTTCGCCGAAGACGTCGAAGTAGGGCGTCGTGTGTCCGGTGAGGCCCTGCGGGACCATGGAGTACAGCGGTTCGACGGTGTCCTGGTAGACCTTGTGGGCGATGGCGGCCCGGTCGACGGTCTGGGCGACGGCCTTGCGGACGGCGACGTTGTTCGCGGCCGGGTCCTTGGGGTTGAAGACGAGGTAGTTGATGGCGCTCCCGGCGCCCTCGTGCAGTTCGAGCCCCTTGTTGTCGTCGGTCTTGTTCTCCAGGGCGACGACGTCGTCGGCGGCGAGCCCCTGGTAGGTGATGTCGATCCGGCCGTCGCGCAGGGCCTTGACCATGGTGGCCGAGTCCTGGAAGTAGCGGATGGTGACGGCGTCGTTCTTGCGCTTGGCGAGCCCCTTGTACGACGGGTTGCGCACCAGGACGGCTTCGCCGCCCTGGTCGTAGGCGTCGAGCCGGTAGGGGCCGGAGCCGATGATCCGGGAGTCCTTGCGCAGCGAGTTGTCGGGGTAGGAGACGGCCGGTACGAGGGAGAGCGCGGGGGTGGCGAGGACGAACGGGAAGGTCGCGTCGGGCTTGTTGAGCCGGAAGACGACCTCGCGCTCGCCCCGGGTCTCGACCTTGTCGAGGGAGCCGAGGAGACCCGCGGGGCCGGTCTGCGCGTTGATCGCGCGGATGCGGTCGACGGAGTGCTTGACGGCGGCGGCGTCGAGCTTGTCGCCGTTGGAGAACTTCAGGCCCTGTCTCAACTCGCAGGTGTAGGTGCGGTGATCGGTGCTGAAGGCGCAGCTCTGGGCGGCGTCGGGCTCGGGCGCGGTCGCCCCGTTCGGGTAGGCGAGCAGCGTCTGGTAGACGTTGCGGAACAGCTCCCAGGAGCCGTCCCAGGCGCCGGCCGGGTCGAGGGTGCTGGGCGCGCTGGTGGTGCCCACGACGATGGGCCCCTTCTCCCCGGAGCCGCTGTCGGAGAGGTACCCGCAGCTCACCACCATCCCGAGCGAGGCGAACGCCGCCGCACCCCGCAGGCTTCGCTTCTTGAACACGCGCACGCTCCTCGATCAGCCGTACCAAGGGGGGTTGGCGCGAGACCCTACCGCAGTGCGGGGCGGCGTGAACCGGTTCCTCGTACACGTATTCGTACGGCGGCTACGTACGCCGAAGGCGCCGCCCCAGGTCAGGAGCGACGCCTTCACAAAGAGGCCCGGAGAGGCCCGACTGGGCTTATCCCACAGCGGCGTTGAGGAAGATCCCGCCGTCGACCACGAGCGTCTGGCCGGTGATCCAGTCGGACTGGTCGGACGTCAGGAACGCGGCCGTGCCCCCGATGTCGGAGGGGACGCCGAGCCGGCCGAGGGGGTAGGCGGCAGCGGCCTCCGCCTCGCGGCCCTCGTACAGCGCCTCGGCGAACTTGGTCTTGACGACGGCCGGGGCGATGGCGTTGACCCGGACCTTCGGCGCGAACTCGTGCGCGAGCTGCTGGGTGAGGTTGATCATCGCGGCCTTGCTCATGCCGTAGGCGGCGATGAACGGCGAGGGCGCGATGCCGGACACGGAGGCGATGTTGACGATCGCGCCGCCGTTGTCCTTCTGCCAGGCGTGCCAGGTCTTCTGGGCGAAGCCGAGCGCGGAGATGACGTTGGTCTCGTAGACCTTGCGGGCGACGTTCAGGTCGAGGTCGGCGAGCGGCCCGAACACCGGGTTGGTACCGGCGTTGTTGACCAGGAAGTCGACGCGTCCGAAGGCTTCCATCACGCGGTCGACGGCCTCGGCCTGGTGGTCGAGGTCGTGCGCCTTGCCGGCGACGCCGATGACCCGGTCGGCGCCGAGCTTCTCGACGGCTTCCTTGAGGGCGTCCTCGTTGCGGCCGGTGATGCACACGCGGTCGCCGCGGGCGACGAGGGCCTCGGCGACGCCGTACCCGATGCCTCGGCTGGCGCCGGTGACCAGCGCGACCTTGCCGGAGAGTTCCACAGTCATGGCTTCGTGCTTCCTAGTTGAGCGGGCCGCCGGCGACGTACAGGACCTGGCCGGAGACGAATCCGGCCGCCTCGCCGGTGAAGAAGGCGATGGCGTTCGCGATGTCCTCGGGCTCGCCGACGCGCTGGACGGGGATCTGGGTGGCGGCGGCCTTCTTGAAGTCCTCGAAGTCCATGCTGACCCGGTCGGCGGTGGCCTTGGTCATCTCGGTGGCGATGAAGCCGGGCGCGACGGAGTTGGCGGTGATGCCGAACTTGCCGAGTTCGATGGCGAGGGTCTTGGTGAAGCCCTGCAACCCGGCCTTGGCGGCGGAGTAGTTGACCTGGCCGCGGTTGCCGAGCGCCGAGGAGGAGGAGAGGTTGACGACCCGGCCGAACCCGGCGTCGACCATGTGCTTCTGCACGGCGCGGGTCATCAGGAACGAGCCGCGCAGGTGGACGTTGAGGACGGTGTCCCAGTCGGAGGCGCTCATCTTGAACAGCAGGTTGTCGCGCAGGACGCCCGCGTTGTTGACGAGGATCGTCGGGGCGCCCAGCTCGGCGGCGACCCGTGCGACGGCGGCCTCGACCTGCGCCTCGTCGGAGACGTCCGCGCCGACGGCGATGGCCTTGCCGCCGGCCGCGGTGATCTTCTCGACGGTGTCCTTGCAGGCGGCCTCGTCCAGGTCGATCACGGCGACCGCGCGGCCCTCGGCGGCCAGCCGTACGGCGGTGGCGGCGCCGATGCCGCGTGCCGCGCCGGTGACGATCGCGACGCGCTGTTCTGTGGTGGACATGTGCTGCTTCTCCTCGCCCTTGAGAAAACCATCTGGAGAAAATCCGCGGCCCCGAAACTCGGTGAGCAACCGCTTAGTACCTTCGCCACCCGTGACGCTAGAAGCCCCGGCACTCCGTGTCAACGGGCCACCCGGCCACTGTGATCCATTACCTCACCAGCAGATCCAGCAGCCGCTCGGCCTCCGCCTCCGGGTCCCCGGTCAGCCCCGTGTGCACGGGCCCCGGCTGCACGACGGCCGACCTCGGCGCCACGAGCCACCGGAACCGCTTCCCCGGATCGTCCCCGGCGCTCTGCCCGCCGGCCCCGCAGACCCGCTCCACGGCCCCCAGAGCCGCCCGCACGCCCTCGACGTCCGCCCGGGGGTCGAGAGCCAGCAACCGCGCCTCGTCGAGGTGCGTACGGGCCCCCACGTACCCCTTGGCGCGGCAGTACACCAGCACGCCCGCGTTGACGCACTCGCCGCGCTCCACGCGCGGGACGATGCGCAGCAGCGCGTACTCGTAGACGTCCCCGGCGGTGCCGCGCCCGTCGCGGGTGATGTGCCGCTCGGTGAGCTGGCCGGCCATGTGGGTGAGGTGCTCGGTCATGCGCTGATCCCCTTCACGCGGGTGTGGATGTCGGCCGCCCGCGCCAGCAGCGGTGCCGCGTACGCCCGCCGCAGCGCGTCGGGGTCGTCGAAGCCGGCCTCGCCGGTCAGCCACTCGTCCGGGATCTCGGCGGTGACCTCGGCGAGGAGGTCCTCGGTGACCTGGGGGGCGAGGTCGGCGGCGGCGCCCGCCACATCGGGGCCGAAGGAGATCAGCGCGTGGTCGGCGGCGTCGTAGGGACGCGCGGCGGAGGCTTCGGCGGCGGGCCAGTTGTGGTGCCAGATCATCGTCGCGCCGTGGTCGATGAGCCAGAGTTCGTCGCGGTGCATGAGCAGGTTGGGGTTGCGCCAGGACCGGTCGACGTTGTTGACCAGCGCGTCGAACCAGACGATCCGCCCGGCGTCCTCGGCGCTCACCTCGAAGGCGAGCGGGTCGAAGCCGAGCGCCCCGGAGAGGAAGTCCATGCCGAGGTTGGTGCCGCCGCTGGAGCGGATCAGGTCCTGCACCTGCTGGTCGGGTTCGGCGAGTCCGAGGACCGGGTCGAGCTGGACGGTGACCAGGCGCGGCATGCGGAATCCGAGCCGCCGGGCGAGTTCCCCGCAGACGACCTCGGCGACCAGTGTCTTGCGGCCCTGGCCCGCGCCGGTGAACTTCAGGACGTAGGTCCCGAAGTCGTCGGCCTCGACAAGACCCGGCAGCGAACCGCCCTCCCGCAGGGGCGTGATGTAGCGGGTGGCGGTGACGTCCTTGAGCATTCGCCCAGGTTACCGAGGGCGCGTCGACAGCTCGACGACAGCTCTGGCTTACGCCCGCCCGACCGCGGACCCGCGAGTATCGCGGCACGTCCGGATCGGGGCCGCGCTGAACGGCTCGCGGCCAGGACCCGTACCCCTGTACGTATCCCGAGAATCCCACCCCCACGAAGGGAATCGTCAGCATGACCAGCGGACCGCTCAAACCCCTCGCAGGACCCGCCCGTCGTACCGTCGTGACGGCGGCCGGAGCGGCGGGGCTCGCCGTGGCGCTGACCGCGTGCGGAAGTTCCGACGACGACTCGTCGGCGGCGACCGGTTCGAACGACAACGGCACCACCGGCTCGACCGGTTCGACGGGCACGTCCGAGTCCCCGGCGGCCACCGGCGGCGCGGCGGGCGGCACCGCCCTGACCACGACCGCCGACATCCCCGAGGGCGGCGGCAAGGTCTTCGCCTCGGAGAAGGTCGTCGTCACCCAGCCGACGGCCGGCACCTTCAAGGCGTTCTCGGCCGTCTGCACCCACCAGGGCTGTGCGGTCAAGAGCGTGGCGGACGGCGTCATCAACTGCCCCTGCCACCAGAGCAACTTCTCCATCGAGGACGGCAGCGTGAAGAGCGGCCCGGCCCAGAAGCCGCTTCCCTCGGTGAACATCGCGGTCAGCGGCACCGACATCACCCTGGCGTAGCCCGGGAGTTCAGCCCTGCCACCACCTCGTCCGTGGTCGCGACCGTAGCGACCAATCCGAGGGTGTGGCGGACCATCGCGGGGGTGTACTCCGACGGCACCCCCGCGACGGCGTCCGACGCGACGACGACCGTGTAGCCCAAGTTCACCGCGTCGAAAACGGAGTTGGGGATCGCGACATTCGCCGACACCCCGACGACGATCAGCGTCCGGCACCCCAGGTTCCGCAGCAGCGCGTCCACTTCGGTCCCGTGCAGCGGAGACAGCCCGTGCAGTCTCCGTACGACGATGTCGCGCCCGTCCACCTCGATCGGCGCCGCGACCCGCACCGCGCGCGAACCGGCGAGCTGCTGGACGGGCAGCCGCTCGGCGGCCCGGAAGAGCCGCGCGTTACGGCTGGCGCCCTTCCCGTCGGCCCGGCGTTCCGCGACCGCGTGGACGACCTGTACGCCCGCCCCGTGCGCGGCGGCGACCAGTCGGGCGACGTTGTCGAGGGCGCCCGACTTCCTTGCCTCGGCGGCGAGTTGAGGCAGGGCGGCGTCCTCGCCGACGACCCCTTCCTGGCACTCCACCGTGAGCAGAACCGTATTCTCGGTGTCGAGAATCACATCTCCCCCTGGCTTCCGGGACGCCCGAGAGGGTAGCCACCATTGCGTCGGCCCGGAAGGGCACCCATCCTGTTTCCTGACGGGCCGTCAGAGGATCTTTCGGTGTCCTGTGAGGAAACCGGGCGGGGCCGGACGCAAGGAAAGACGAAAGAACCAACAGAAAAGGGGGCCGCATGACTGTCACTCAGCGTCGGGGCCGCAAGATCATGATGACGCCGGGGGAGCTGGACGAGTTCCTCGACACCCAGCGCACCTGCCGGGTGGCCACGGTGTCGACGGACGGCACTCCGCACGTCAGCGCCCTGTGGTTCCTGTGGGACGGCAGCTCACTGTGGCTGTACTCGGTCGTGCGCAGCAAGCGCTGGACCCATCTGCGCCGCGACCCGCGCGTCGCGGTCGTCGTCGACACCGGCGAGGAGTACGACCAGCTCCGGGGCGTCGAGCTGTCCGGGACCGTCGAGTTCGTCGGCGAGATCCCGCGCACGGGCGAGCTGTGCGCCGAACTCGACGCCGTGGAGACCCGGTTCGCCCGCAAGAACTTCCGGGTGGACGCGATGCCGCACGACGGACGGCACGCGTGGATCCGGCTGACGCCTCAGAAGGTGGTGTCGTGGGACTTCCGGAAGCTGGGGGCGTGAGCGGGGAGTTGGCGAGGCCCGGAACCTGACGTCCAGTCACCGCACCTTCTCCGACGCCGACTTGAGCGCCTCCACCGCCGCCCTGATCGACGGGCGGCGGTCGGCGTCGGCCCGCCAGACGACGTACACATGACGGCGCACGTCCTGCTTCAGCGGTACGGTCACCACGCCCTCCGGCACCGGGTTGCGGCCCAGCAGGGGCGCGATGCAGACGCCCAACCCGGCCTGGACGAGCCCGAGTTGGGTGTGCGTCTCGTTGGCCTGGTGGGCCATCAGCGGTTCGACGCCCCGCGCCCGCAGCGTGAACTTGAGCCACTCGTGGCAGAACTCGCCCTCCGCCCACATCACCCAGCCGTCCTCGGCGAACTCCCCGAGGTCGGCCTCCGCGCGTCCGGCGAGCGGATGGTCCGCCGGCAGCGCGACGGCGACCGGGTCGTCGAGGAGGTGCGCCTTGGCGAGCCCGTCCGGCAGCGGCATCGGCTTGTTGTACCAGTCGAGGACGACGGCCAGGTCCAGGTCCCCGCTCACCACCCCGGCGACCCCGCGCTCGGGCTCCAGCTCCCGCGAGCGCACCCGCAGCGCCGGATAGTCCCGCCGCAGGGCGCCGAGCGCGGCCGGGAACAGCCCCCGCGCGGCCGTCGGGAACGCCGAGATCCGCAGCTCCCCGGCGACCTCGCCGCGCTGCGCCTCAAGGTCGGCCTCGGCGATCTCGACCTGCGACAGGATGCGCCGCGCGTGCTCGGCGAGCAGCACCCCGGCGTCCGTCAGCCGCACCCCGCGCCCGTGCTTGGCGAGCAGCTGCCGCCCGGTCTCGCGCTCCAGCTTGGCCAGCTGCTGGGAGACCGCCGAGGTCGTGATGTGCAGGGCCAGGGCCGCGGCGCTCACGGAGCCGTGCCGGGCGAGGGCGTCGAGGGTGCGCAGGCGCTCCAGGTTCAACATATAAGCAATGCTACGAGATACCTCGCTCGAATTCTCGATTGTGCTACGAGATCGGCTCCCCCAGAGTGGACCCCATGAGTCACCTGGACTGGCGCCTTCGCTTCGCCGCCCTCTCCCTGATCTGGGGTTTCAGCTTCCTGTTCATCAAGGTCGGCACAGACGGCTTCGCCCCGCTCCAGGTCACCCTGGGCCGCCTGCTCTTCGGTACGGCGGTCCTGGCGGTCGCCCTCGCGGTGAAGCGGGAACGCCTCCCCCGGGGCGCCCGCGTCTGGGCCCATCTGACGGTCGCCGCGTTCCTCCTCAACGCCCTGCCGTTCTCCCTCTTCGCCTACGCCGAGCTGACCATCCCCTCCAGCCTCGCCGGGATCTGCAACGCGACGACCCCGCTGTGGGGCATGGCCCTCTCCCTGGTCGCCCTCTCCGAGGACCGCCCCACCCGCGTCCGCTTCGCGGGCCTCGCGCTCGGCTTCCTCGGCGTCCTCACGGTCCTCGGCGCCTGGCAGGGCTTCACCGGCCTGGAGCCCCGGGGCACCGCCCTCGCCCTCGCGGCCTCCTTCAGCTACGCCGTCGGCTGGATCTACGTACGCCGCACGCTGTCCACCCGGACGGAGTCGGCACTCTCCCTGACCGGCGGGCAACTCCTCGTCGCAACCGTCCAGTTGGCGGTGATCACCCCGTTCCCGCACAGCTTCCCGACGCCGTCGCTCCTGTCGGTGGCGGCGCTGGGAGCGCTGGGCACGGGGCTGGCGTTCCTGATGCAGTACGGGCTGGTGGCGGAGGTGGGTCCGACGACCGCGCAGATGGTCACGTACTTCACGCCGGTGATCGCGACGGTGGCGGGGACGGCGTTCCTGGGGGAAACGCTGACGTGGTCGACGCCGGTGGGGGCGGTGATCGTGCTGGCGGGGGCGGCCCTGACCCAGGTCAGATCCTCCAGCTCGGCTACACCACCCCCCAGGCGGAAGAGCCCTTCACAGCCTCAGCCACAGCATCGGTGAATTCCTCCACCTCCTCCTCCCGCACAGTGGAGACCGTCACCCGGATTCCCGGCCCGGAATTCACCCGGAACCGCCCGCCGGCGGCCACCGCCCACCCCTCTCTCAACAGTCGGGCCACCACCCCCGTCTCGTCCTGAACGGGAATCCACACCGCCAGTCCGCTCCTTCCCCGAGCCTCGATCCCCCGTTCCCGCAAGGCGTCGATCAGCATTTCCCGCCGTGCCCGATAAACCCCGCCCACGACCGCCGGATCCACTCCTCCCTGCTCCCACAGCCACACCACGGCCCGCTGCACCAGCAGACTCACCCACCCCGCCCCCAGCCGCTGCCGCCCCCGGACCCGGTCCACGGTCACCGCGTCCCCGGTCATCACGGCGACCCTGAGATCGGGCCCATAAGCCTTGGCGACCGACCGCACAAAAGCCCAGTGGCGGGTGACCCCGGCCAGGGAATGAAGCGGCAGATCCACGATCCCGTGCCCGTGGTCGTCCTCGATCACCAGAATTTCGGGAAACTCCTTCAGAAGCCTGCGCATTTCCCGGGCACGCTCAAAACTCACGGCGGCCCCCGTAGGGTTCTGCGCCCGGTCGGTGACCACGACGGCCCGCACCCCGGATTCCAGGGCGGCCTTCACCGACGGGACGACAGGCCCTTCGTCATCGACGGCGAAGGGCACCACCCGGAGCCCGAGCGCCGGCACGAGATCGAGCATCCGGTTCCACCCGGGATCCTCGACGGCGACAGCGTCCCCGGGCTTCAGATGCACCCCCAGCACCCGCTCGACCGCGTCCAACGCCCCTGACGCGACGACCAGTTCCCCCGCCGGCACCCCGTCCGCGTCGAACGCGGCCCGCGCCAGCCTCCCCAACTCCGCGTCGACGGGCGCCTGCCCGTACAGCACCGGCGCCCGGGCGGCCGTCGCCGCCGCGAACGCGGGCCCGAGCGGCGGCAGCAGCACCGGATCAGGGTTCCCGTCGGCAAGGTTGCGCACCCCCGCCGGCACGGAGACGACCGGCCGCTCCCTCCCGGTCGTAGCGGGCCGCGCCCGCACCCGGGAGCCCCGCCGTCCCTGCGTCTCGATGACCCCGCGCTCCCGCAGGAGGCGGTACGCGGCGGCGACGGTGTTGGGATTCACGCCGAGCGACACGGCCAACTCCCGCATGGGCGGCAGCAGTTGACCGGGCTCCAGCGCCCCCGTCCCCACCGCGCGCTCGATGCTCGCGGAAATGTCGGCCGCACGCCGACCTTCGATCGGATATTCTCCTAGCACAAACACAATTATGCACTAGTGCAATGGAGAACGCCATGCAGGAAACCGCCGTCGGCACCACCCCCCTGCCCTACCCCCGCACCGACCTCACGACCCCCACCCGCTCCCCCCACCGGGCCTCGTACGACCAGGACGTGGTCCACGCGATACTCGACGAGGCGTACGTCTGCCACCTCGGCTTCGTGCGCGACGGCGCCCCCGTGGTCCTCCCCACCCTCTTCGGCCGCGTCGGCGACCGCCTCTACGTCCACGGCTCCACCGGCTCCCGCCCCCTGCGCATGACGGGCCAGGCCCCCGAGGGCCTCCCGGTCTGCGTGACCGTGACCCACGTCGACGGCCTGGTCCTCGCCCGCTCCGCGTTCCACCACTCGATCAACTACCGCTCGGTGGTGATCCACGGCCTCGCGTACGACGTCACCGACCCGGCCGAGAAGCGCGCGGCCCTCGACGCCCTGGTCGACCACGTCGTCCCCGGCCGCGCCGCCGACTCCCGCCCCGCGAACAAGAAGGAACTGGCGGCGACGGCCGTGATCCGCCTCGACCTCACCCAGGTCTCCGCGAAGATGCGCACGGGCGGCGTGAACGACGAGCCCGAGGACCTGACACTCCCGCACTGGGCGGGTGTACTCCCCGTCCACCGCACCTACGGCACGCCGATCCCGGACCCGGCCCTCGCACCCGGGACCGAAATCCCGGCCTATCTCGGGGAGTTGTGAGGCCGGGGCACGGCCCGCGCACGATGCCAGGGCGCGGCCCCCACGCGAGAGACGCGATCCGTACGCGATGCCGGGGCGCCGGCCCCTGACGCCCCGGTCCCGGATCCGCCCGGCCCAGCCCTACGCGCCCCCTCCCCGCGCCTCCGCCACGGCCAGCCCCGCCACCGACCCCAGCATCAGGACCGTACCGAGCACCGTCGCCGTCGTGACCCGCTCCCCCAGCACCGCCACCGCCAGCACGGCAGCGCTCACCGGTTCGAGGAGCATCACCACGGACACGGTCGCCGCGCGGACGACGGCCGCGCCCGCGAAGTACAGGGCGTAGGCGAGAGCCGTGGGGACGGCGGCGATGTACAGGACGAGCCACACCACCTGCCCCAGGTCGGCGGTGTGCGGCAGCAGCCCCTCGCGCACCGCGAACGGCAGCAGGCACAGCGCGGTCACCGCGAACGCCCCGACGGTCGTGCCGGAGGCGTCCCCGGCACTCCCCCACCGCCGGGTGACCAGCGTCATCGCGCAGTACCCGGCGGCGGAGACCAGCCCGAGCAGCACACCCCAGGGCCGTACGGCCCCGCCCCCGCCGCCCGCGAACAGCACCGCGAGCCCGGCGAGCGCCCCGGCGACGGCGAGCACCCCGGCCCGCCCGAGCCGCTCGCCCAGCGTGAGCCGCGCGCCGAGGGCGATGAACACGGGCCCGGCGCCGAGCGTGACGACGGTCCCGACGGCGAGGCCGGTCGCGGAGACCGCCGCGAAGTACGCCGTCTGGAACACGGCCAGCGCGACGCCGCTCGCCAGCGTCAGCGCCCACCACCGGGCACCGCGCACACGCCGGGCGGGCCGGCGCCGTACCGTACGCACCGCCAGCAGCAGCGCGAGTCCGACGGCACAGCGCCAGAAGGACAGGGACACCGCGCCCAGGTCACTGACCTCGAAGACCAGCGAGGCGGCGGCCCCGGCGGTGCCCCAGGCGACCCCGGCGACGATCAGGTAGAAGAGCCCACGGCCGACCGGCGACATGGGCAGGGAAGAAGAAGACACGCGTTCTCTCCGCAGAAGCGCACGAGGCGCAAGAGTTCCGAAGCAGGGACTTCGTCTGCGGGCAGCACCACGGCACCCGGTGGCGTCACAGCCACGCCGGGCGGATCACTCCGGAGGCCCGCCTCAGGCGGCCGGAGGCGGAAGAACGAGCGTCGACGGCATGGTCCGGACCCTATACGGCGCTCTCGCGCGCGGCCAGACCGGGCTCCGGCTGCCCGCCCGCCACCGGCTCCCCGGGCGCCTTCGCGGGCGTCGCCGACTGCGCGACGAACGCGCCCAGCAGCACGGCCACACCACCCGCCAGCTGCGCCGCGCCCAGGTGCTCCCCGAGCAGCACCCACGCGAGCACCGTCGCGACGACCGCCTCCGAACACGCCACGACCGTCGCGACCTGCGGCGACAGCCGCCGCACCGAGACGACGCCGGTCGTGTACGCGAGGACGGTCGCCACCAGCACGACCCACCCGAGCAGCAGCCAGGCGGGTACGTCCGTGCCGTTCAGGTCGGCGGCGTTCCCCAGCACCGCCCAGTCGAGTTCCCAGGGCCGGGCGACGACGGTGAGGACGGCGGCGGCGACCAGGAGCCCGTACGCGATCACCCCGAACGGGTCGGGCGCGTCCGTGCCGGAGCCCCCTCGGTCCGACAGCACGAAGTAGGCGACCTGGCAGCAGGCGGCGCCCAGCGCCAGCAGCACCCCGATCGCGTCGAACCGCATCCCGGCCCACACCTCGACCACGCAGGCCAGCCCGCCGACGGCCAGCACGACCCCGACCACGGCCCGCCTGCTCACCGGCCGCCGCTGCACGAACCGCACCCAGCCCAGCACCAGCGCGGGCGCCAGGTACTCAAGGAGCAGCGCGACGCCGACGGGCAGGCGGGAGATCGACCCGAAGTAGAACGCCTGCACACCGGCGACCCCGAGCAGCCCGAACCCGGCGAGCAGCCCGGGCCGCCGCCGCACGAGATCCCGATGCCGCCAGGCCACCGGCACCATCACCAGCGCGGCGAACCCCACCCTCAGCCACACCACGTGCAGCGGATCGAGCCCCGCCTCGATCAACGGCTTCGCCGCGACCCCCGACCCACCGAACGCCACGGCCGACACCATCGCCAGCCCGAGCCCTACGCCATTCGCCTTAGCCACGCGGCCATGATGACAGCGAAAGACAGCACCGTCACCCCACCAAGCTCCTGTCTCGCCCTGCGAACAGGAACGGGGCTTCCAGGGAGGGCACCCCGGGGGCCTTCCAGGGAGATACGGCAGCGACTCCTCAGCGAGATACGGCCAGCGGCTCTTCAAGGAAGCAGCTCAGCGGGCACGGGCGGGGCACCTCAGCGATGTACCGGCGGGGTGTCCCCGGCAGAACATCTCGACGATCCCACCGGCGAGGCACCCCAACGGTCCTCGGCAAGCCATCCCGGCAACCGGCCGGCGAGGCGCCCCAACGGCCTGCCGACAGAACACCCGGCAGCCTTGAGGCCGGACGCTCAACGATCTACCAGCAGGATGCCCCGGCGGTTCCCGGCAAGGCGTCCCAACGGCCTGCCGGCAGCACATCCGGCAGCCTTGAGGCCGGACGCTCAACGATCTACCAGCAGGATGCCCCGGCGGTTCCCGGCAAGGCATCCCGGCGACCGGCCGACGAGGCGTCCCAGCGGCCTGCCGGCAGAACACCCGGCAGCCTTGAGGCCGGGCGCTCAACGATCCACCGGCAGGATGCCCCGGCGGTTCCCGGCAAGGCATCCCGGCGACCGGCCGACGAGGCGCCCCAGCGGCCTGCCGGCAGAACACCCGGCAGCCTTGGGGCAAGATACCCGGCAGCCCCGCACCGTCCTCGCCTCCACCCCATAGCACGGCCGCCATGCGCAAGCCCCCGCCAGGGCCCGCCCGCCCTCACCCCCACCCCGCCTCCCCGGTCTCCCCCTTCTCCACCCGTGTCAGCACCTCCACCGCATCGACCCCCGCCCGCGCCAGCACCTCCACCGCCCGGGAACGCGGATCCTCCAGCACCGCCACCAGCAGGTCGACCCCCTCGGCCAGGGCGGCGCCCCGCCGCTCCGCGCGTGTCCGGGCCGCCTCCATCGCGACAGCGGCGAGCGGTGAGAAGCCCTCCGCGACGGCGACGACGGGCAGCGCGCCCGAGTCCTCCACGCCGCCCTGCCACCGCAGCCCGTACCCGATGCTGCGCTGGACGAGATACCCGAGGACCCGCGCGACCCGCCCGCCCTCGCCGAAGGCACCCCGCACCTCGGGGTCGGACTCCAGCAGCGAGTGCAGCAGATGCGCGCTGTCGATCTGCCGGTCCGCACCCCGCACGGCCCTGCGGCGCGCACCGGCGACCGCCGCCACGAGCTCCGCGCTGAACCCGGCGACGTCGTCCACGGTGGGCGGTACGGGTTCATGGACCGTTTGCCGGGGAATACGGGGCTGCACCCCCTCACCCCATCAGTCCCGGCCACCCCCGGTCATCCTCGGCACGGAGCATTTCCGCCTCCCACGCAAAGGGGACGAGGGCAGCCGGAATCTCCTCCTTACGGATGAGATCAGGCGACCTCCGGCCCAAAAGGGCGCGCACCGGCCCCCTTCGCGCCCCGCACGCAACCACGAGGTGAACAGTCACGTCACAGTAGTGAGAGAGGGGGTTCCGCTTTTGGTGACCGTGAGCTGGCTGGTCGCGCTCCCGTCGATCGACGGCCAGAGCTACGTGTACCGCGTCTACGCCCCGGAGGACGCCCTGCCCGCCGACCTGTTCTGGGCGGCCTGGCACTGCCACGACGAGGGCCCGCACCCGCGCGCGTGGGACATCTTCGACGCGGCGGTCATACGACGCCTGCGCTGAACGGCGGCCTGTGTCTTGCAAGTTGAGGGCCCCGGGGCTACGTTCCGCGCACCCTGGCCGATTCGAAGAGGTGGTCGCATGGCCGAAGTGAGCGCCGAGGCCCGCATAGAGGCACCGGCGGAGAAGATCTGGACCCGGCTGACGGACTGGCCGGCGTACGGCGAATGGAACGCGACGCACACGAACTTCCCCCAGGGCGGGCCGACTTCACTGGAACCGGGCGCGACCTTCCAGGAGAACATGAAGCTCATGGGCTTCCCCGCGGAGGTCGAGTGGACGATCGACGAGTTGACGCCCGCCCGCTCGTTCACGATCACCGGCAAGGGCCCGATGGCGGTCGCCCTCCTCACCCGCTACACCCTCACCCCGGACGGCCCCTCCGCGGCGACGCTCCGCATCGACGGCGAGTTCACGGGCGCGGCGGTGTCCCTGATGGCCGGCAAGCTGAAGGACTCGGCGACGGCGGCCCTGAACGAGTCGCTGCGGAAGCTGTCGACGCTGGTGGCCTGAAGGGGCTCCGGACACGGACAGGCGCCCCACGGAATCCCGCAGGGCGCCCACCCGCCGTACGACAACCGCCCGCACCGGCGAGACGGTCACCGACTCCGCACCGGCCGGCTCAGCGGCACCGGCCGCCCCGGTCCCGCCGGCTCAGCCCCACCGGCTCAGCCCCGCCGGCTCAGTCCTCGTCCGCGAGGATCAGATACAGCTTCTTACGAGCATCGTTGACAACAGCCAGAGCCTTCTCACGCTGCTCCTTGTTCCCGGTTCGCCAGACCTGCCCGAACGCCTCGAAGAGCCCGGACCCGGCCTGCCTGATCTCGTGCAGTGACTCCCAGTCGACCCCGCGCGTGGCCTCCTCCCAGGGCGTCTCGGCCACGTCCTCGGCAGCCGCGCGCCCGGCCTCGGTGAGGGAGAACAGCTTCTTGCCGCCCTCGCTCTCACTGCTGATGAGCCCTTCGTCCTCCAGCAGCTGAAGCGTCGGGTAGACGGACCCGGGACTCGGCTTCCAGGCCCCGCCACTGCGCTCGGCGATCTCCTGGATCATCTCGTACCCGTGCATCCCCCGTTCCTTCAGCAGGGCGAGGATCGAGGCCCGCACATCCCCCCGCCGAGCCCTCCCCCGAGGCCCGCCACGCCCACGCCCGCCCCAGGGCCCGCCGCCGAACCCAGGCCCGGGCCCGAACCCCGGCCCTCCCGGCCCGAAGGGCCCGAAGGCGGCCCGCCGCCCCTCGAACCCACCACGCTCGCGCGGGCCCTGACCGTGCCCGCGCTCGAATCCATGCATACGCATACCACTCACTCCACTCATTCCAGACCGGCAACCCTTCGTCAACCGATCGCGATACGCCAACGATATATCGGAACCGATCGCCTGACAACCCACCGCTCGAAGACCGGCTGCCGAAAACCCGCTGGAGCCCCCGGACCGCCCGCCCGTACCGTCCCGGAGGTGACCTACCTCAGCCCCCTGGCCTACCTGCTGGGCATAGAAGGCGCAGCCCTCCTGCGCGCCCTCCGTGAGGGAACCGCCGACCGGCGATTCGTCGAGGCCCGCATCGCCGAGATCCGCACCCTGCTGGACACACCCGCCCTGGCCGAGGGCGTGACAGCGACCGACGACGCGATCAGCACGGCCGACGTCTACCGCGCCTGGGCACCGCACTACGACGCCCCCGGCAACCAGATGATCGAGGTCGAACAGCCCGTCGTCCGGCGCCTCCTGGACGCCCTCCCCGTAGGCACGGCCCTGGACGCGGCCTGCGGCACCGGCCGCCACACCGCCTACCTCCACCAGCTCGGCCACCGGGTGACAGGCGTCGACGCCTCACCGGAGATGCTCGCCCACGCCCGCGAACGCCTCCCGGACGTCACCTTCCACCAGGCGGACCTGCACCGGCTCCCGATCGCCGACAACACCATCGACACGGTCGTCTGCGCCCTGGCCCTGACCCACGTCCCCGACCTGACCCCGGCCCTGACGGAATTCGCCCGAGTCCTCCGCCCAGGCGGCCACCTGATCCTCTCGGACGCCCACCCCTTGGTCCCCTACCTCAGCCCCACCCTCCCCCGCCACAACGCCTCTCTCCTCAAGGAACACCACCGCCCCCTGAGCACCTACCTCACGGCAGCCCTCCCCCTCGGCTTCCACCCCCACCACTGCGAAGAACCCACCCGCCCCCACCGCCCCCTCCCGCCCTCACCCCCGCCTCTCCCCACCCACATGACCTGGGACCTCCTTCACTGGTCCCCAGAAGCGGCGACCACAGCCCTGAACGGCTCCCCACTGGCGATCGTGTGGCACTTCCACCTCGAAGGCGCCCAACCTGAACCCCCCTCTCCCCGAACCACCCCTGCGACCATGCCCCCATGCACTTCGAACTCGTCCCACCCACAGGCATAGGCCCCCTGCGGATCGGCATGCCCCGCCACGAAGCGAACACAGCCCTCCTGTCACTCCGCGCCCCATCGACGACGTCTCCCTCCGACCGGCCCGGTCGGCACGTCTTCCGCCCGAGCGGCCTGATGATCAGCATCAGTTGCGTCCGCGACCGCCTGGAATCAGTCGAACTGGGGCGCCCGTCGTCCACGGACGACACCCCCGAGGACGAACAGGGCCACTACTTCAACTCGGTCCTTGTGGCCCGCCCCGGGTACTACGACGGCCCTACGACACCCCAGGGCCGAACAGCCCCGTGAACACCCGGCCTCGCCGCCCTCTCCCTCAACCCGTCAGGAATCGAGAAGCGCACACCCCCACCCCCCGCCTAGCCTGACCCCACACCCACCCGTACAAGGAGCCGTGATGACGAAGCCGCACGCCGCTGACAGCCATGATCTGATCCGGGTGCACGGTGCGCGGGTGAACAACTTGAAGGACGTCAGCGTGGAGATCCCGAAGCGGAGGCTGACGGTGTTCACCGGCGTCTCGGGGTCGGGGAAGAGTTCGCTGGTGTTCGGCACGGTCGCGGCGGAGTCGCAGCGGCTGATCAACGAGACGTACAGCGCGTTCGTCCAGGGCTTCATGCCGACCCACGCCCGCCCGGACGTGGACGTCCTGGAGGGTCTGACGACAGCGATCATCGTGGACCAGCAGCGCCTGGGCGCGGACCCGAGATCGACGGTCGGCACGGTCACGGACGTCAACGCGATGCTGAGGATCCTCTTCAGCCGCCTCGGCACCCCGCACATCGGCCCGGCGAAGGCGTTCTCGTTCAACGTCGCCTCGATCAGCGGAGCCGGCGCGGTGACGATCGAGCGCGCGGGCCAGACCGTGAAGGAGCGCCGCTCGTTCAGCATCCAGGGCGGCATGTGCCCCCGCTGCGAGGGCCGGGGCGCGGTGACGGACTTCGACCTGACGCAGCTGTTCGACGGGGAGCGCTCCCTGAACGACGGCGCGCTCCTGGTCCCCGGCTACAGGACGGGCGGCTGGAGCTACCGCATGTACTCGGAGTCGGGCCTGTACGACGCGGACAAACCGGTCAAGCGCTTCACGAAGAAGGAACTGCACGCGTTCCTGTACCTGGAGCCGACCCGCATGAAGATCGCGGGCATCAACATGACGTACGAGGGCCTGATCCCCCGGATCCAGAAGTCGATGCTCGCGAAGGACCGCGAGGCGATGCAGCCGCACATCAGGGAGTTCGTGGACCGCGCGATCACGTTCACGACCTGCCCGGACTGCGACGGCACCCGCCTGACGGAGGCGGCCCGCTCCTCGAAGATCAAGGGCGTCAGCATCGCGGACGCCTGCGCGATGCAGATCAGCGACCTGGCGGAGTGGGTCCGCGCACTGGACGACCCCTCGGTCGCCCCGCTCCTGACCGCGCTCGGCGCGACCCTGGACTCGTTCAACGAGATCGGCCTCGGCTACCTCTCCCTGGACCGCCCCTCGGGCACCCTCTCGGGCGGCGAGGCCCAGCGCGTGAAGATGATCCGCCACCTGGGCTCGTCGCTCACGGACGTGACGTACGTCTTCGACGAGCCGACGACCGGCCTGCACCCGCACGACATCCGCCGTATGAACGACCTCCTGCTGCGCCTGCGCGACAAGGGCAACACCGTGCTGGTGGTCGAGCACAAGCCGGAGGTCATCGCGATCGCCGATCACGTCGTGGACCTGGGTCCGGGCGCCGGCACGGCGGGCGGCACGGTCTGTTACGAGGGCACGGTGAAGGGCCTGCGCGGGACGGACACCCTCACGGGCCGCCACCTGGACGACCGAGCGAAGCTGAAGGACGAGGTCCGCAAGCCGGCCGGCGCCCTGGAGATCAGGGGCGCGAGCACCCACAACCTGCGCGACGTGGACGTGGACGTCCCCCTCGGCGTCCTGACGGTCGTCACCGGCGTCGCGGGCTCCGGCAAGAGTTCCCTGATCCACGGCTCGGTCCCGCGCACGGCCGGCGTCGTCTCGGTGGACCAGACCCCGATCAAGGGTTCGCGCCGCAGCAACCCGGCGACGTACACGGGCCTCCTGGAGCCGGTCCGCAAGGCGTTCGCGAAGGCCAACGGCGTCAAACCGGCCCTGTTCAGCGCCAATTCGGAGGGCGCCTGCCCGACCTGCAACGGCGCGGGCGTCGTCTACACGGACCTCGCGATGATGGCGGGCGTCGCCACGACCTGCGACGACTGCGAGGGCAAACGCTTCCAGGCGGCCGTCCTCGACTACCACCTCGGCGGCAAGGACATCAGCGAGGTCCTTGCGATGCCGGTCGCGCAGGCGGCGGAGTTCTTCGCGACGGGCGAGGCGAAGACCCCCGCCGCGAGCCGCATCCTCGGCCACCTCACGGACGTCGGCCTCGGCTACCTCACCCTCGGCCAGCCCCTGACCACCCTCTCGGGCGGCGAACGCCAACGCCTCAAGCTGGCCACCCACATGTCCGACAAGGGCGGCGTCTACGTCCTGGACGAACCGACGGCCGGCCTCCACCTGGCCGACGTGGAACAGTTCCTCGCCCTCCTGGACCGCCTGGTCGACTCCGGCAAGTCGGTGATCGTCATCGAGCACCACCAGGCCGTCATGGCCCACGCCGACTGGATCATCGACCTGGGCCCCGGCGCCGGCCACGACGGCGGCACGATCGTCTTCGAGGGCACCCCCGCCACCCTCATCGACTCCCGCTCCACCCTGACGGCCGAACACCTCGCGGAGTACGTGAACGCCTGACCGACGGCCCCTGCGCACCGTACGAAGCCGTACGACGTACAGGGGCCCCACGTCACCACCCCCGCCCGCCCGGCTCGCACCCGGCGACCCGCCACACCTCCTCGCTCACGTACCAGTGATCCCGCCCCACCAGCGCGAACTGCCGCTCGACGGCCCGCCCTTCGCTCGCCCGGAACCGCTCCAGGCACTCTTCCCAGGTCCACTCCACCTCGGGCACCGGCGGCAGCTCCCCCCGCGCCACGAGCCCGGCGATCAGCTCCCCGATCCGCACCGGCACCGGATGGCTCGCGTGATAGACCCCACCGGGCACCGGAGTCTCCGCCAGGGCCAGCGACGCGATCAGCCGCCCCAGATCGCCGACGTCGACGACGGACAGCAGGGCCCGGCCCCCGTCCCACCGGCCCGGCACCCGCGCCACCAGTTCCCGCAGCCCCGGCACCACCCACCGGTCCCCCTCCCCCAGCACCAGCCCCGGCCGCAACACCACACCCCCCGCCTCCAGCGCGAACCCCTCCCCGGCCAGCCGGCTCCGGCTCACCGCGGACACCGGCTCGGCGTCGATCTCACCGACCTCGATCCCGCTGTGCGGCCCGGCCCCGTACACGGCGGCGGTCGACAGATGCACCACCCGCCGCACCCCGCCCCGCCGGGCCTCGGCCATCACGGCGCGGGTCCCGCCGACGTTGACGGCGTCGCACCTCGCCTCGTCGCCCCCGATGTAGGAGGCGAGATGGACGACGGCCCGCGCGCCCTCGCACACTCCCGACACCGCACCGGGCTCGGTCACATCACCGGTCACCCATTCGACGCCCTCCACCACCTCCTCCGGAACCCGTCTCACCACCGCCCGGACCCGCGCTCCCCGGGCCAGGACCTCCCGCACAGCCGCCGCCCCGACGAACCCGGTGGCCCCTGTGATCACGACAACGTCCGACGCTCCACGCCAGTTCCCTCGCACCCGTCCAGTTTTCCCCGATTGGCCTTGGCCTCCCACCTCCGCCACCCCCTACTGTCCCGTCCATGCAGATCAGAATCGTGGACGCCTTCACCGACCGCCCCTTCTCCGGCAACCCGGCCGGGGTCCTCCTCCTGGACGCCTTCCCGGGTGACGACCGCCTCCAGGACATCGCCCTGGAGGTCAACCACGCGGAGACCGCGTTCACCCACCCGACGCCGGACGACCCCGACGCGGACTGGGCGCTGCGCTGGTTCACCCCCGTCACGGAGGTCGCGATGTGCGGCCACGCCACCCTGGCGACCGCCCACGTCCTGCACACGACCGGCGCCCACGAGGGCCCCGTACGCTTCCGGACCCTCAGCGGTGTCCTCACCGCCACCCCCGCCGGGGACGGTTCGATCACCCTGGACTTCCCGACGGCCCCGCTGACGGAGGTGGACCTCCCCGAGGGCGTCACCGAGGCGCTCGGTGCGCGGCCCCTGTCGGCGTACGACACCGGCCCGAACGTCGGCGACCTGGTCGTGGAACTCCCCGACGAGCGGACCGTGCACGCCCTGCGCCCCGACCACAAGGCGCTCGCCGGGTACTCCAAGCGCGGCATCATCGCCACCGCCCGCGCCGAGAACCCCGCGCTGGGCTACGACTTCGTCTCCCGCTGCTTCTTCCCCAACGTCGGCATCGACGAGGACCCCGTCACCGGCAGCGCCCACACCGCGCTGGCCCCCTTCTGGTCCCCGCGCCTGGGCAGCCCCGACCTCACCGGCCTCCAGGCGTCCCCCCGCTCGGGCCGGGTCCGCACCTCCCTGCGCGGCGACCGCACCCTCCTGACCGGCCACGCGGTCACGGTCATCGAGGGCGAACTCCTCGCCTGACTCAGCCGGTGGGCAGCCAGTCGACTTTCCCGGCGAGCAGGGCGTACCCCACGAAAGCCCCGATATCGAGCAGCGAATGCGCGACGACAAGCGGCCCCACACGCCCCCACCGCCGATACAGGTAGACAAAGACAACCCCCATCACCATGTTCCCGATGAACCCACCGATCCCCTGATAAAGGTGATAGGACCCCCGCAACACGGAACTGGCCACCAGCGCGGCCCCCGCCCCCCACCCCAACTGCCCCAACCGCCGCAGCAGATACCCCACGACGATGACCTCTTCGAGGATCGCGTTCTGCAGAGCGGACAGCACCAGCACCGGATACTTCCACCACACCTCGGGCAACGCCTCAGGCACAACGGTCAGATTGAACCCAAGCCCCCTCGCAGCCAGATAGAACGCGATCCCACTGCTCCCGATCACAGCGGCAATGCCGGCCCCCCGCCCCAGATCGGTCCAAGGCCGAGTCCGGTCAAACCCGAGCACCCTCAGCGAGACCTGCTCCCGCACAAGAAAATGCGCCACCAGCAGAACCGGCACCAACGAACTACTGATCCCGAACAACTGCCAAGCAAGATCCAGCCAAGGCCGCCCAGGAGCAGCGGACCCGTTAAGCGTGGCGGTCTGATCCTTGAGCCCTCCCGGCTTGGTAACAGACCCAACAAAACTGATCAGCGCAGAAACCCCACTGGCCCCCAGGGAAACCCCCAGCACCAACAAGGTCTCATCCCGCAACGCCCGCCGAGACGGCACCACCACGTACACCCACCCACTTCCTGTCCGGCCCCATCCTCCCCCAGGGGTTATAACGCACGGCTCCACCGGGTTGCTTTTAGGGGCGCGGGGAACTGCGCGACCAGCCACAACGGCGCCGCACCCGACAACGAACCCCGGGGTCGAAGGGGCGGAGCCCCTTCAGGATGTGGGGGTCCCCCCTGCTCGAAGAGCTTGGGGGAGGGTAGGGGCGGCGGGGGCGAGAAAACCCCACGTCACCCCAACGCCGCAACCTCCCCCACCCCCACCGGCCACAAATGCACCGGCTCCCCCGCCCGCATCAACTCCCCATACCGCCGAGTGGTAGCGGCCAACGCCTCCTCCCGCCCCACCCCCGCCTCCAACGCCCGATGAAACGTCCCCACCTGCCAGGTAGCCCCATTCACCCGCAACCGACACCGCTCCTCGATCACCCCGAGATAGAAGTCCCGATCCACGGCCTCCACCCCCCACGCATCAAGCCCAGCAGCGGCCAACGGCAACAACTCGTCCCGCACCAGAGTCACCACGTCCACTTCCCCCACACCCCCCAGCCGCCCCCGCCGAGGCCACAACAACCGAGCCTCGATCCCGTACCGACAGGCGGTGTCGAAGTTGGCGGCAGCGGCCTCGAAGGGCAACCGGGCCCACACGGGCCGGGACTCCTCGGCAAGAGCCCGCACGACGCCGTAGTAGAACGCGGCGTTGGCCAGCACATCGGTGATGGTGGGCCCAGCGGGAAGCACCCGATTCTCGACCCGCAGATGAGGAACCCCGTCGGCGACCCCGTAGACGGGCCGGTTCCACCGGTACACGGTCCCGTTGTGAAGCACGAGCTCGGCCAGCTTGGGCGTCCCCCCGGCGTCGATCACCCCGAGCGGATCCTCCTCGTCGCAGATGGGCAGCAGCGCGGGAAAGAACCGCAGATTCTCCTCGAACAACTCGTACGCGGAACTGACCCACCGCTCCCCGAACCAGGTCCGCGGCCGCACCCCTTGGGCCTGAAGCTCGGGCGGCCGCGTATCGGTGGCCTGGAGGAAGAGGGGAGGCCGCGACTCCCGCCACAACTCCCGCCCGAAGAGGAAGGGGGAGTTGGCGCCCACGGCGACCTGAACGGCGGCAACGGCCTGAGCGGCGTTCCAGACATCGGCGAACCGCCCGGGCGTGACCTGGAGATGGAGCTGTACGGAGGTACAGGCGGCCTCGGGCGTGATGGACTCGGCGGTGACGGACAGCCGCTCGACCCCGTCGATGTCGAGCGTGAAGTCCTCCCCGCGAGCGGCGACGATCTGGTCGTTGAGGAGGGCGTACCGGTCGACCTCGGAGAGGTTCGCGGAGACGAGGTCCTCGGCCCCGAGCGTGGGCAGAATCCCGATCATCACGATTCCGGCGTCGACTTCCCGCGCCTTCCGGTGTGCATATGCCAGGGACGTACGGAGTTCCTCGGCGAGCTGGTCGAATACCCGTCCGCCCAACCGGTGTGGAGCTATGTTCACTTCCAGATTGAACCTGGCGAGTTCTGTTTGGAAATCACGGCTCGCGATCCGTTCGAGAACCTGCCCGTTCAACATTCTCGGCGCACCGTCGGCACCCGCGAGATTCAGCTCGATCTCCAGCCCCATGAGGTTCTTGGGACGGTCGAAGCGCTGCTCGGCCAGCAGCCGCTCCAGCCCCGCGAGGCACTGCCGGAGCTTGTCGCGGTAGTGCTGCCGATCGGACAGGTCGAACGCGCCCGCCACGACCTTCTCGCCCATACGAAGCGTCCCTCCTCGGCTGGGCAGACCGATGTGACGGCCCGCCGGGCGTCCTGGGTCAGGGGGGATGATGCCCACCGGAACGATCGATAACGCCCCCGGCGCCGCCCGGGGCCCGCTAGGCTGGTCCCAGCTCCCCGTAAGTACCCCATAAGTGACCGGCGACACATTCGACCAAGCCGGGCGCGGAACTCTTTTTCCGGAACTCGGTTACTCGTGAAAAACACCGACGGGAATACGCCGACCGCACGGCGGAGAGTTTCCCAGGTGGCCGCCGGTGAGGGTGCTCTGAATCGGGAGGATTCAGTCGTATCGCCGACCGAATAGATACTTGCGAGAGGGAAAGGGACCGGGTAGCCGAAACCCACTCCGAACACGCGTCGTATAAACTCCGCGACAGGCGGAGAAGGCGGTGACCCGGTCGAAGGAGCTGCCGTTCAGGCCGCGGACGGCAGTCCGCCCACACACCCCGGTACACCGGCCACGGCACTGCCTCTCCGACCGCACCGCCCCGTTCACCCGAGAGCTGACAGCGCCGTCCGCCCCCGCCCTCGCGCCCCCTTGCCTGTCGAATGAGAGGCGACCCACCATGCCGCTGCATGTCCCCCCGGCACCCGCGCCCGCCCTGCGCTCGGTCCTCACCGCACTCGGTTCCCCGACCGCCGTCCGCGAGGCCCGTACCCCTTCCCTGCGGACCGCCGAGGGTCCGACGGTCCCCGAACTCCCGCTCCCGCTGCACGTGCTGGAGCGGATCACCCCCACGGGCGTACCCCGGACCCGGCTGGCCGGCTGGCGTTTCCTGATCCGCTGCCAGGACCGCGCCGTGGCCGCGGCGGAGACCCGGCTGACGGCGGACGGCTGGGTGTTCTCGCACTTCTTCGAGGGCCCGTACATCGACTCCACGGAACGCGCCCTGCGCCAGGCCGAGTCCACCGAACTCCCGGTCCAGGCCCGCCTGTTGTCCGTCCCCGGCCTGTACATGCTGACGCTCTGGCTGCACGGCGACCCCGAGTCCGACGGCACGGGCGGCCACCCCGCCCCCACTGACGTGCTGATCCCGCTGGCACCGGCGCCGCCCGGGATCGCGGCCCACCGCCCGCACAGCGTCGCGGAGTTGCTCCCGGCGCTCACCCACCGGGTCACCCCGGCGCCGCTGTTGGGCTCGCCCGCGTGACGCGAACCCGGTCATCCTGTCGGACTAGCCCGTTGTGACCAGCCAGAACCATCCGAAGTGACCGTGCGGTACGGCTGAACCGCCCGTGCGAGTGACGCGTCATGAACCTGTGAGCAGCGGTACCGCGAAATGCCTGCGGATCCACGCCCGTAGAGCAACACTGGTTCCGACCGACTTATCACAACGGGGGCGGCCATGAACGACGCTTCGCGCCGCGAGAACGACACGACACACGATCCACACATCGCACCGGTCACTTCATCCGTCACGACAGAGCGAAAGATCCCTTCCATGTGCCAGCACCAGCCACCGTGTCCGCCAGCCGACTCCACCGCCCGGGACTGCGCCCGGCTCGTGGCGCACCACCCGGAGCAGGGCTGGAGCCTGCTGTGCAACGGCGTCCTGCTGTTCGAGGACACCGGTGAGCTGCTGCCGGACGGCCGCGTCATCGACCCGCACCGCCCGCTGGGCCCGGGCCGGGTCGTGGCGGTGGCCTGAGAACAGACCGGGCGAGAACAGGAACAGAGCCTCCCCAGGGCCGGAGACACTCCCATGTCCCGGCCCTGACGCACGCCCGCCCCCACCACCGCCTCCCCTACGTCCGTGTCCAGAACCCCTCCCCTCCCCGCCGTTTTTCCGGAAGACTCCTGGAAGTTTCGGCTCGGGTACCGGAAGCGAAGGCGGGCACATGGCACCACAGGACACCGAGGCGCACGACGTCGAGGCGCACCCCGTCGACACACCCCCCGCCGATCCCCCCGGCAGAATCACGATCACCGAGATCGCCCGCCGCGCCGGCGTCTCCGTCCCCACCGTCTCCCGCGTCGTCAACGGCCGCTCGGACGTCTCCCCGGCCACCCGCGCCCGCGTGGAGGAACTCCTGCGCCTGCACGGCTACCGCAAGCGCCCCCCGACGGCCCCCGCCCGCAGCCCCGCCCTCCTGGACCTGGTCTTCAACGACCTCGGCAGCCCCTGGGCGGTGGAGATCATCCGCGGCGTCGAGGAGGTCGCGCACGCGGCCGGCGTCGGTACGGTCGTCTCCGCGATCCACGGCCGCTCCGGCGACGCCCGCGAGTGGATGCGCAACCTCCGCGCCCGCGCCTCGGGCGGCGTCATCCTCGTCACCTCGGACCTGGAGCCCACGCTGCACGAGGAGTTGAGGATCCTCGGCGTCCCCCTGGTGGTCGTCGACCCGACGGGCACGTACGCGGACGGCGTCCCGGTGATCGGCGCCGCCAACTGGGCGGGCGGCCTCGCCGCGACGGAACACCTGCTGGCCCTGGGCCACCGCAGGATCGGCCTGATCGCGGGCCCGCCGAGACTCCTGTGCTCCCGCGCCCGCTACGACGGCTACCGCGCGGCGCTGGAGGCGGCGGGCGTCCCGGTGGACGACTGTCTGGTCGTCCCCGGCGACTTCCAGTCCGAGTCGGGCTTCCGGGGCGCGGGCGCCCTCCTGGACCTGCCCGAGCCGCCGACCGCGCTGTTCGCGGCCAGCGACCGGATGGCGCTCGGCGCGGTCGAGGCGCTGCGGCAGCGGGGCCTGCGGGTCCCGGAGGACATGAGCGTGGTCGGCTTCGACGACCTCCCCGAAGTCCGCTGGTCCGCCCCGCCGTTGACGACGGTCCGCCAACCCCTCGCGGACATGGGCAAGTTGGCGGTGCGTACCGTCCTGCGGCTGGCGCACGACGAGCGTCCCGACGCGCCGCGCGTCGAGTTGGGCACGGAACTGGTGGTGCGGTCCAGCACCGCACCACCAGCCCGCCCCTGAAACCCTCCTACTTCAGCGCGTTCCGGAGCGCGAAGTAGGCGGGTTTCGGCTGGAGTTGCTCGTCCCAGGGGAGAGCGGCCCCCTCACCGGGGAAGAACGGCGGGATCCACGAGTATTTGTCCGTGTAATCCCAGATCGTGATGCCCGTGCACCGCCGCACGGACAGGCACGCGTCGGTCATGTCGGCGTACCAGTCGGCCTGTTGGGCCAGCTTCTCCTCGGTCGCGGGCAGCAGCATCCGGACGTCGACCTCGGTGAGCGCGGTGTCGAGGCCGAGCCGGGAGAAGCGGCGGAGGTTGTCCTCCAGGGTCGTCGGATAGCCGTACTGGAGGGCCAGGTGCGCCTGGAGGCCGATCCCGTCGAGCGGGACGCCCTGGGCCTTCAGCTCCTTGGCGAGCTTGTAGTAGGCGTCGCTCTTGGGGCCGACGGCCTCGATGTTGTAGTCGTTGAGGTACAGCTTCACGCGCGGGTCGGCCTGCCGGGCCCAGCGCAGCGCGTCGGCGATGTAGCCGGGGCCGAGGGTCTTGTAGAAGACGGTCTCGCGGTAGGTGCCGTCCTCGTTGAACGCCTCGTTGACGACGTCCCAGGCGTACAACTTGCCCCGGTAGTGCCGGACTTCGGTCTGGATGTGGTTCTTGAGGACGGCCCGCAGCTCGTCGGGCGTCCACTCCTTGCCGGTGAGCCAGCCGGGGAGCTGGCTGTGCCAGACCAGCGTATGGCCGCGCACCTTCTGGCGGTTGGCGCGGGCGAGGTTCACGATCTCGTCGCCGGCGGTGAAGTCGAAGACGCCCTGCTGGGGTTCGGTGGCGTACCACTTCATGCCGTTGCCCGGCGTGATCATGTCGAACTCGCGGCCCAGGATCTTCGTGTAGGGCGCGTCGGTGAGTTCGGGGTTGTCGGTGGCGCTGCCGAAGTAACGCCCGTGGCGCTGGGCCAGGTCGGCGAGTGTCGCCTTGTGGTGCTGTTCCCCGGCCTGGGCGGCGGGGCCGCTCGCGATGCCGGTGGCGACGAGGGCGGCGGCAAGTGCCCCCGCGAGTCTGAGACGGGTGCGGACAAGCATGGTGCGACTCCTCAAGGGGGGTGAGCCGTACATGAGTTGGCCGGTCAGCCTTTCGACGCTCCGGCGGTGAGCCCGCCGACGAGCTGCCGCTCGGCGACGGAGTAGAAGGCCAGGGCGGGCACCATGGCGAGGACGAGGTAGGCGAAGACCCGGGCGTACTCGGCGGAGTACTGCCCCTGGAACTGCTGGACGCCGATCGGGATCGTCCACCAGCTGGGGTCGGTGAAGACGAGCAGCGGCAGCAGGAAGTTGTTCCAGCTGCCCACCACGGCGAGGACGGAGACGGTCCCGAGGGCGGGCCGGGCCATCGGCAGCAGCACCCGCCAGAAGAAGCCGAGCGGCCCGCAGCCGTCGAGGGTGGCCGCCTCCTCCAGCTCGGCCGGGATCTCCCGGAAGAAGCCGCGCAGGATGACGATGGTCACCGGTATCCCGAACGCGGCCTGCGGCAGGATCACCCCGAGCGGGTTGTCCAGCAGGTCCAGCGAGCGCAGCAGCAGGAACAGCGGCAGCGCGACGACCGCGAAGGGGAACATCAGCCCCATCGTGAACAGGGTGAACAGCGCCTCCCGCCCGCGGAAGGAGAACCGGGCGAAGGAGAACGCGGCGAGCGCCGACACCCCGACCACCGCGACGGTCGTCGCGACGGCGATGAAGGTGCTGGAGCCGACCATCCGCCAGAAGGTGCCGGAGCCCAGGATGTCGGTGTAGTTGGAGGTGATCCACTTCTCGGGCAGCCCCACGGGGTTGCGGGAGAGCTCGTCGGTGGTCTTGAACCCGGACAGCACCGCGTACAGCAGCGGTACGGCCATCATCGCGCCGACCACGACGAGGACGACGTGCAACGGCAGACTGCGCCAGCGCCTCTTCACGCGCCGCCTCCTCGCATGGTCGTGGTGGCGCCCTCCAGGTCCCGGCGCAGGACGTAGCGCTGGTAGACGAGGGCGAAGACGAGACTGATGACGAACATCGCAACGCTGATCGCGCTGGCGTAGCCGACCTGGTAGCGCTTGAAGCCGTACTGGAAGAGCGTCACGGCCATGGTCTCGGAGTGGTGGTCGGGCCCGCCGGCGGTGGTGACCCAGACCAGGTCGAAGAGCTGGATCGCGCCGATCACGGAGAGGAACACGCTGATCCTCAGGGTCGGCGCGAGCAGCGGCAGCGTGATGGAGCGGAACCGCTGCCAGGGCCCGGCGCCGTCGATGAGCGCGGCTTCCTTCAACTCGGCCGGGATGGACTGGAGTCCGGCGAGGTAGAGCATCATGTGAAAGCCGAAGTACTTCCACGTCATGACGATGAAGAGCGTCGCGAGGACGGTCGAGGGGTCGGAGAACCACTTCCCGCCGAGGCTCTCCAGCCCGATGCGGCCGAGGAGTTGGTCCGCGAACCCGGCCTCGGGCGCGAACAGCATGCTGAACAGGATGCCGGTGATCGCCTCGGAGAGGATGTACGGCGCGAAGAACAGCATGCGGTAGACGGCCCGCCCGCGCAGCTTCTGGTTCAGCGCGACGGCGAGGGCCAGCGCGAACGGCAGCTGGACGACGATGGACAGCCCGATGATCACGCCGCCGCGCCACAGGTCCCCGAGGAACACGGAGTCCTGGAGCAGCCGCGTGTAGTTGTCGAACCCGATGGCCTCGGAGGGCCAGCCGAACCCGCCCCAGCGGAAGAAGGAGGCGTACACGGCGAAGAGCATCGGCAGCAGCACCAGCACGCCGAACAGCACGAGCGCCGGCACCTGGAACGCGAAGGCGGTGAACCAGTGCGCGATCCGCCGCCGGGACCGCGCCTTCCCGGAGACCGGCGGCTCCTTCACCGCGGCGTCCCGCTCGTCCTCGACGAACGTCGAAGTCACTGCTCTTCCTTGGCGGTCTTCGTGATCGCCTCGGTGACCTGCTTCGGCGACTTGGACCCGGCGATGAGCCCGGCCACGCTGTCGTTGACCTGCTGCCCGACGGCGGGCGCGTACGCCTGGTCCAGGTAGAGCTGGAACCCGGTGGCCGCCTTCAACTGGGTCTGTACGGCGGTCAGGTTGGGGTCCTTGAGCCCGGACTCGGCGCCGGGCACGATGGGCAGCACGCCGGTCCTGGTGACGAGTTCGAGGTCGGTGGCCTGCGAGGCGAAGAACTTGAGGAAGTCGACGGCGGCCTGCGGGGCGCCCTTGCGCAGCGCGTGTCCGCCGCCCCCGCCGAACACCTCGGTGATCGCGCCCTTGCCGCCCTCGACGGCCGGGAAGGGGAAGAATCCGAGGTCGGCGCCGATACCCTTGCCGGCGTCCGCCTCGACGGTGGGCGCCCACTGGCCCATCAGCTCCATCGCCGCCTTGGCGTTGCCGACGGCGGCGGCCTGCCCGGTCGGGCTGGAGTAGGCGGCCCCGAGGAACCCCTTCTGGAACGGCTGGAGATCGACGAGTTCCTGGAGGTGCTGCCCGGCCTGCACGAACCCGTCGCCGCTGAAGTCCTTGTCGGCGTCGGCCTTCTGGAGCGCGTCGAGCCCGGCCGTACGCATCGCGAGGTAGGCCCAGTAGTACATCCCGGTCCAGCTCTCCTTGCCGGCGAGCGCGAGCGGGGTGATCTTGGCGGCCTTCAGCTTCCGTACGGCGTCGAGGAACGCGGACCAGGTGGCGGGCGGGGCCGCGATGCCGGCCTTCTTGAACAGCGCCTTGTTGTACCAGAACCCGATCATGCCGATGTCGAAGGGGATGCCGTAGACCTTCTCGTCGAGGAGGTACGGCGCCTTGGCGACCGGCAGCAGGCCGTCGGACCAGGGTTTGGTGCGCTCGGTGAGGTCCTCGACGAGTCCGGCGTCGACCTGCTGCTTGAGGACGCCGCCGCCCCAGGTGTGGAAGATGTCGGGGAGCTTGCCGGAGGCGGTCTGCGCCGTCATCTTGGATTTGTAGGCGTCGTTCTCCAGCTGGACGATCTTGATCTTGACGCCTGGGTTCTGGCTCTCGAACTTCTTCGCCAGGGCCGCCCAGACGTCCTTGGCGGGCTGGGTCGTGGAGATGTTCCACCACTCGATGGTGGTCGTCCCGGACGATCCCCCGTCCGAGTCACCGCCGCAGCCGCTCAACGCCGTCATGCCCAGACCGGCTGCGGCGGAGGCTCCCAGGAAGCCGCGGCGGGAGAAAGCCGGGTCGCCCATCATGCTCTCCTCGGTAGATCGAAAGTTTCGGAGCTGATCCAGAAAGGTTCGCTGCTGCCGCACCCTAGAGACAGCCTCCAAGGGGAGGCAACCCCTTGAACACGGTCAATTCGAGGGCCAGTTGGAGAACGCCCCCCAGCCCGTAACACGGAGGGCACCCCGATCCGGTTCGAAACATTCGACTCAATCAACGAACATTACGAAACGGCGAACATCCCCCGGCCACCCCCGTCATGACACTGGGTGTCCACTCCCCCGTACGGCCCAGTCCACGCCCACGCCTTCACACCCGCCCCGACCAGGCCAGTCTTAACGCAAGCTTGACGCCGCCCGCCCCCCGAACCCCAGGCCCGCGTGTCACTCTCTGCTTACGCTGTAGCCGCCGTCCGCGTGATGGCCGCACCCGCGACCGAGCCGCACCCCTGGAGCACCGCCGATGGCCACGACCGAACGACCAGCGCCCAGCCGCCTCAGAGCCTGGATGCTGGAGGGCCTGTCCGACATGGGCAGGAACCGGACGGCCGAGGGCGAGAGCGAGCCCAAGCCCCAGGCCCACCCCGGCCAGCCCTGGTACCGCGTCATGTGCCTGACCGGCGTCGACTACTTCTCCACCCTCGGCTACCAGCCCGGCATCGCCGCCCTCGCCGCAGGTCTCCTCTCCCCGGTCGCGACGATCGTCCTGGTCGTCGTCACCCTCGCGGGCGCGCTGCCCGTCTACCGCAGGGTCGCCGAGGAGAGCCCGCACGGCGAGGGCTCGATCGCGATGCTGGAGCGCCTGCTCTCCTTCTGGAAGGGCAAGCTCTTCGTCCTCACCCTGCTGGGCTTCGCCGCGACCGACTTCCTCATCACGATCACCCTCTCCGCCGCCGACGCCTCCACCCACCTCGTGGAGAACCCGCACCTCACCGACGCCCTGCACGGCAAGCAGATGCTGATCACCCTGGTCCTGGTGGCGCTGCTCGGCGCGGTCTTCCTCAAGGGGTTCCTGGAGGCGATCGGGGTCGCGGTCGTCCTGGTCGGCGTCTACCTCACGCTGAACGTCGTGGTGGTCGCCGTCGGCCTGTGGCACGTCATCACCGCAGGACATGTGGTCACCGACTGGTCCAGCGCGCTGACCACCGAGCACGGAAACGTTTTTGCCATGGTCGGCGTCGCCCTGATCGTCTTCCCCAAGCTCGCCCTCGGCCTCTCCGGCTTCGAGACCGGCGTCGCCGTCATGCCGAACGTCAAGGGCGACCCGGACGACACCGAGGAACGCCCCACGGGCCGCATCCGCGACACCAAGAAGCTGCTCACCACCGCCGCCCTGATCATGAGCTGCTTCCTCATCGCGACCAGCTTCATCACCACCCTCCTCATTCCCGAGGACGAGTTCAAGACCGGCGGCCAGGCCAACGGCCGCGCGCTCGCCTTCCTCGCCCACGACTACCTCGGAGGCGTCTTCGGCACGGTCTACGACGTCTCGACCATCGCCATCCTCTGGTTCGCCGGCGCCTCCGCGATGGCCGGTCTGCTCAACCTGATGCCGCGCTACCTCCCCCGCTACGGCATGGCCCCGCACTGGGCACGCGCGGTACGCCCCATGGTCATCGTCTTCACCCTGATCGCCTTCCTGGTGACCTGGATCTTCGACGCGAACGTCGACAAGCAGGGCGGCGCGTACGCCACCGGCGTGCTCGTCCTCATCAGCTCCGCGGCGATCGCCGTGACCATCGCCGCGCACAAGGCCGGCCAGCGGAACTGGACGATCGGCTTCGGCGTGATCTCCGCCGTGTTCCTCTACACGACCGTCGCGAACGTCATCGAACGCCCCGACGGCGTCAAGATCGGCGCCTGCTTCATCGCCGGCATCATCCTGGTCTCCCTCCTCTCCCGCCTCGCCCGCGCCTTCGAGCTGCGCGTCACGAGCGTGACCCTCGACCCGATGGCGGAACGTTTCGTACGGGACATGGCGAGCCGCAAGATCCGCCTCATCGCCAACGAGCCCGACCGCCGCGACATCGCCGAGTACCGCGAGAAGATCGAGCAGATCCGCGAGGACAACGACATCCCCGGCCAGGAGGACTACGTCTTCGTCGAGGTCACCGTCACCGACCCCTCCGAGTTCGAGGCGAGCCTCACCGTCCGCGGCGAGGTCCTGCACGGCCGCTACCGGGTCCTGACCCTGGAACACTCCTCGATCCCCAACGCCCTCGCCGCCCTCCTCCTGCACATCCGCGACTCCACGAACTGCACCCCGCACATCTACTTCGAGTGGACCGAGGGCGGCCCCTTCACCAACTTCCTGCGCTTCTTCCTCTTCGGCCAGGGCGAGGTCGCCCCCGTCACCCGAGAGGTCCTCCGCGAGGCCGAACCCGACCGCGACCGCCGCCCCCGGGTCCACACGGGCTGAGCCGAGGGGGTGCACGGCGACACCTATCGTGACCGCATGCACTCCTACACCATCGGCCAGGCCGCCCGTCTTCTGGGCGTCAGCCCCGACACCGCACGCCGCTGGGCCGACGCGGGCCGCTTCACCACCCACCGCGACGACGCGGGCCGGCGCCTCGTCGACGGCACCGACCTGGCCGCGTTCTCCGTCGAGCTGGCCCGCGCCGACGGCGACGAGACCCCGTCCCACACGTCCGTCCGCAACGCCTTCCCCGGCATCGTCACGGCCGTGAAACTCGGCGACGTCGCCGCCCAGGTCGAGATCCAGGCGGGCCCGCACCGACTGGTCTCCCTGCTCACCCGGGAAGCCGTGGAGGAACTGGGCCTCGAAGTGGGCATGGAGGCGACGGCCCGGGTGAAGTCGACGAACGTCCACATCGACCGGACCTGACCATCCGGGACGACCGCACATGCCAGCCGAATCTTGCATCTCCCCAGCTCATGCAATGAGACAAGATACTTATGGCTCGCATATGCGGCAGTATCATCATCACGGCCGTCAGCCGAACCGCCCCCGAGGAGTACCCGTGATGACCCGCCCCGCGCCCCGCCCCCGCCGCCGGCTGCTCCAGGTGACCGGCGTAGGGGTCGCCGCGCTGCTGACACTGAGCGCGTGCTCATCGGACTCGGACCCGGCACCGTCGGCCAAGTCGTCCCCGTCCTCCTCCGGCCAGGTGTCCGGCACCGTCACCGTCTTCGCCGCCGCCTCCCTCAAGGAGACGTTCACCGCGCTCGGCGAACAGTTCGAGAAGGCCCATCCCGGCACCAAGGTCACCTTCAACTTCGCCGGCAGCGACAGCCTCGCCGCGAGCATCACGGGCGGCGCCCCCGCCGACGTGTTCGCCGCGGCCAGCGCCAAGACCATGGCCATCGTGACCGCCGAGAAGGACAACGCCACGGCGCCGGTCACCTTCGTCCGCAACCAGCTGGAGATCGCCACCCTGCCGGGCAACCCCGACAAGGTCACCGGCCTCAAGGACCTCACCAAGTCCGGCCTCAAGGTCGTCCTGTGCGACAAGACGGTCCCCTGCGGCGCCGCCGCCGACAAGATCCTCACGGCGACGGGCGTCAAGGTCACCCCCGTGTCGTACGAGCAGGACGTCAAGTCCGCGCTCACGAAGGTCGAGCTCAAGGAAGCGGACGCGGCCCTCGTCTACAGGACCGACGTGCACGCCGCGGGCACCAAGGTCCAGGGCGTCGACTTCCCGGAGTCCTCCCAGGCGGTGAACGACTACCCCATCGCCCTCCTCAAGAACGCCCCCAACGCGGCGGCCGCCGCGGAGTTCATCGCCCTGGTGCGGTCGGCGGAGGGCCAGAAGATACTGACGGAGGCGGGCTTCCTCCAGCCGTGACCCCGCCCGAGACCCTCCAGGGAGACGACAAGGTGCCCCTCCGCGGAAAACCCCCCAGGCCCCTCCGCGGCACCGCCCCCCTCCCCCTCCTGCTCCCCGCCCTCCTGGGCGTCACCTTCCTCCTGCTCCCCCTCCTCGCCCTCCTGATCCGCACCCCCTGGAGCAACCTCCCCGCCCTCCTCACCACCCCCGAGGTCTGGGAGGCCCTCCGCCTCTCCCTGATCTGCGCCACAGCCGCCACAGCCGTGAGCCTGATCCTGGGCGTCCCCTTGGCCTGGCTCCTGGCAAGAACGGACTTCCGGGGCAGATCCCTCCTGAGAGCCCTGGTCACCCTCCCCTTGGTCCTCCCCCCGGTGGTAGGCGGCGTAGCACTCCTCATGGCCCTGGGCCGCAACGGCATAGCGGGCCAATGGCTGGACCGCTGGTTCGGCATCACCCTCCCCTTCACCACGACAGGCGTAATAATCGCCGAAGCATTCGTAGCCATGCCCTTCCTGATCATCAGCGTAGAAGGCACCCTAAGAGCAGCGGACCCCCGCTACGAAGAAGCAGCAGCCACCCTGGGAGCAACCCGCTTCACAGCCTTCCGCCGAGTAACCCTCCCCCTGATAGCCCCCGGCATAGCAGCAGGAGCAGTCCTGGCCTGGGCCAGAGCCCTGGGCGAATTCGGCGCCACCATCACTTTCGCAGGAAACTTCCCAGGCAAAACCCAAACAATGCCGCTGTCGGTGTACTTGGCCCTACAAAGCAACCCGGAGTCAGCGTTGGCCTTGAGCCTGGTCCTCTTGGCAGTCTCGATAACGGTCCTGGCGGCACTAAGAGAAAACTGGCTGACGAGAACATAAAGCGCGCAAAACACAGCCACCGAAAAACTCCACCGCACAACCAACCTCCCCGCCCCACCACCCAAGAGGCGCGGATCTGTATCTGATCCACGGCTACCGCCACATGAGCGCACCCAACCACAAAACACCCACACCCAACACCGCACAGCCCCCACCCCCACCCAAGGCACGCGGGACTGTATCTGATCTACGGCTACCGCCGCGTGGGCGCGCTCAGCCACAAAACACCCGCACCCAACACCCCACAGCCCCCACCTACCTAAGGGGCGCGGGACTGTATCTGATCTGCGGCTACCGTCGCGTGAGCGCGACAAGCCACAACGCACCCGCACCCAGCCCACAACAGCCCCACCCCCCCACATCCCGAACCCCCCACCCCCGAAAGCCGCCACTCAACGGATCCCCCCACAAGAAACCCGCACCCGACCAATCAACCCGCACGGGTGGGCGGGTGGGAAACCCAACCAAGGAACCCCCATGACCACCCCCCAGGGCCTCAACACCCACCTACAAGTAACCCGCCCCCCAACCTTCCACCTCAACATCACCCTCACCGCCACCCCCGGCGAAGTCCTGGCCCTCCTGGGCCCCAACGGCGCCGGAAAAACCACCGCCCTCCGAGCAATGGCCGGCCTCCTCCCCCTCACCTCCGGCCACCTCCACCTGGACGGCCACCCTCTGGAGAACACACCCCCCGAATCCCGCCCGGTGGGCGTCGTCTTCCAGGACTACCTCCTGTTCCCCCACCTGACGGCCATGGACAACATCGCATTCGGCCCCAGATGCCAGGGCGCGACAAAACCGGAGTCCAGAGCCCAGGCAAAACAGTGGCTGTCCCGCATGAACCTGACGGCACACGCGACCAAGAAACCCCGCCACCTCTCGGGCGGCCAGGCCCAGCGAGTAGCCCTGGCCAGAGCATTGGCGACGAACCCTCGCCTCCTCCTGGACGAACCCCTGGCGGCCCTGGACGCCAGAACCCGCCTGGAGGTGAGGGCCCAACTCCGCCACCACCTCGCGGACTTCGAAGCGGTGGCCGTCATCGTCACCCACGACCCCCTGGACGCGATGGTCCTGGCCGACCGCCTGGTGGTCATAGAACACGGAACGATCGTCCAGGAGGGCACCCCCGCGGACATAGCCCGCCACCCCCGCACGGACTACATCGCCCAACTCGTGGGCCTGAACCTCTACAGGGGCACGGCGACAGGCACCACCGTCACCCTCCCGTCGGGCCACCGCATCACCACGTCGGAACACCTGACAGGCCCGGCGTTCGTGGCGTTCCCCCCGTCCGCGGTGACCCTCCACCGAACCCGCCCGGAAAACACCAGCGCCCGCAACCTCTGGCACTGCGAGGTCGCGGGCCTGGAGTCCCACGGCGATCAGATCCGCGCCGACCTGACGGGCGACGTCCCCTTGACGGCGGACCTCACCACGGCCGCGGCGGCGGACCTGAACCTCCACCCGGGCGCCGGCCTCTGGGCCTCCGTGAAGGCGGTCCAGACCCACGCGTACCCGGCGTAAAAGCGCCCCTCACCCCTCGTAGGCGTCGAGCGGCGGGCAGGAGCACACCAGATTCCGGTCCCCGAAAGCCTGGTCGATGCGCCGGACGGGCGGCCAGTACTTCTCGGAAACACTCCCACCACCGGGGAAGACGGCCTCTTCCCGCGTATAGGAATGCCCCCATTCCCCAGTCAACGCGGCAGCGGTGTGCGGAGCATTCCGCAGGGGATTGTCGTCCGCCCCCCATTCCCCCGCCCGGACCTTCTCGATCTCCCCCCGAATGGCGATCATCGCCGCACAGAAGCGATCCAGCTCCGCCAGATCCTCCGACTCGGTGGGCTCGATCATCAGCGTCCCGGCCACGGGGAACGACATGGTCGGCGCATGGAACCCATAATCGATGAGCCGCTTGGCGACATCGTCGACACTGACCCCGGTCGCCTTGGTCAGAGGCCGCAGATCGATGATGCACTCGTGCGCGACCAGCCCACCCGGCCCGGTGTAGAGCACGGGATAGTGAGGCTCAAGCCGCTTGGCGATGTAATTCGCGGACAGCACGGCAACCTGGGTGGCCCGCTTCAGCCCTTCCCCGCCCATCAGCCGCACATAGGCCCAGGAAATGGGCAGAATCCCGGCGGACCCCCAGGGCGCGGCGGAAATGGGCCCGACCCCGGTCTCAGGACCGGCCTCGCTCTGCAAGGGATGGTTGGGCAGATAAGGCGCGAGATGGGCCCGAACAGCCACCGGCCCCACCCCCGGCCCACCCCCACCGTGCGGAATGCAGAACGTCTTGTGCAGATTCAGATGGGAGACATCCCCCCCGAAATGCCCGGGCTTGGCCAGCCCCACAAGAGCATTCAGATTGGCCCCGTCGACATAGACCTGCCCCCCGGCCTCGTGCACGAGCCCGCAGATCTCCCCGACATGCTCCTCGAACACCCCATGGGTGGACGGATAAGTAATCATCAGCACCGCGAGCTCGTCCCGGTACTGCCCGATCTTCCCCCGCAGATCCTCGACGTCGACCTCCCCGTCCCCGGAGGTCTTCACGACGACGACCTTCATCCCGGCCATCACCGCACTCGCCGCGTTGGTCCCGTGCGCGGACGACGGAATGAGACACACGGTCCGCTGAACATCCCCGTTGGCCCGGTGATAGGCCCGTACGGCGAGCAGCCCCGCCAACTCCCCCTGGGACCCGGCGTTGGGCTGGAGGGACACCTTGTCGTACCCGGTGACCTCGGCGAGCCGCTCCTCCAGCTCCCGGATGAGCGTGAGGTACCCCCCAGCCTGCTCGACCGGCGCGAAGGGATGCATCTGCCCGAACTCGGGCCAGGTCACCGGCTCCATCTCGGTCGTCGCGTTGAGCTTCATCGTGCACGACCCGAGCGGGATCATCCCCCGGTCGAGCGCGTAGTCGCGATCGGCGAGCTTGCGCAGGTACCGCAGCATGGCGGTCTCGGACCGGTGCTGGTGGAACACGGGGTGGGCGAGGATCTCGTCCCGCCGCAACACCCCGTCGCTCAGCCCCTCTTCGGCGACGGCGTCGAGCGCCTCCACATCCCCGGAGACCCCGAACGCCCCCCACACGACGGCGAGTTGTTCCCGCGTGGTGGTCTCGTCGCAGGCGACGGACACATGGTCGGCGTCGACGAGCCGCAGGTTCACCCCACCGTCCCGCGCGGCCTCCACGACCCGAGCCGCACCCCCGGGCACCCGGACCAACACCGTGTCGAAATAGGCCCGGTGGACGACCTCGACGCCCCCGCCCCGCAGCCCTTCGGCCAGGACGGTGGCGTACCGATGCGTCTTCCAGGCGATCTGCCGCAGCCCGTCCGGCCCGTGGTAGACGGCGTACATCCCGGCCATGACGGCGAGCAGCACCTGCGCCGTACAGATGTTGCTGGTCGCCTTCTCGCGGCGGATGTGCTGCTCACGCGTCTGGAGCGCGAGCCGGTAGGCCCGGTTGCCGTCCGCGTCGACGGACACGCCGACGAGCCGCCCGGGCAGGCTCCGCGCGAACTTCTCGTGCACGGCCATGTATCCGGCGTGCGGCCCCCCGAACCCCATCGGCACCCCGAACCGCTGCGTGGTCCCGACGGCGATGTCCGCCCCCAGCTCCCCGGGCGACGTCAGCAGGGTCAGCGCCAGCAGATCGGCGGCGACGGTGACGAGCGCCCCCACGGCGTGCGCCTGCTCGACGAGCGGCTTGATGTCGCGGACGACGCCGGAGGCGCCCGGGTACTGGACCAGCACCCCGTTGATCTCCCGCCCGGCGAGGTCGGCCGGGATCCCGTCGCCGAGGTCGGCGACGACGACCTCGACCCCGGTCGGCTCGGCCCGTGTCCGGATCACGGCGATGGTCTGCGGGAGGGCGTCCGCGTCGACGAGGAAGAGGCCCTTCTTGTTCTTGCCCATCCGCAGCGACAGCGCCATCGCCTCGGCGGCGGCCGTCCCCTCGTCGAGCAGCGAGGCCCCGGAGGTCGGCAGCCCGGTCAGCTCGGCCACCATGGTCTGGAAGTTGAGGAGCGCTTCGAGGCGCCCTTGGGAGATCTCCGGCTGGTAGGGCGTGTACGCCGTGTACCAGGCGGGGTTCTCCATCACGTTCCGCAGGATGACGGGCGGCGTGAACGTCCCGTGGTACCCGAGCCCGATCATCGACCCGAGCACCTGGTTGCGGCCGGCCAGCTCCCGCAGCTCCGAAAGCACCTCGGCCTCGGTCCGCGCACCCGGCAGGTCCAGCGCGGCGACGTTCTTGATCGCGTCCGGTACGGCGGCGGCGGTCAGCTCGTCCAGCGAGCCGTATCCGACCTGCGCGAGCATCTTGTCCTGGGCCTCGCGGTCGGGCCCGATATGGCGCTGTTCGAAGGGGATGCCCTGTTCGAGGACGCGGAGCGGGGTGCGGGGAGCGGTCATGAGGGGGCCTCCTGGCCGAAGCGACCTTCGGGGGCACCACGGCAACGGGGTGCCCGAACGGCCTCCCCCTCTGTCATCTCGACCTGAGAGCTTCACCGGCCGCCCGAGGGCACCCGGCTTTCACCGTCGGTGAGAGCGGACGCCGTCGACACCCGCCCTGCTTTCCAGAGTGACCTCGCCCGTGCGGTACGTGAGCCTGAGAGATTCCGGGGAGGAGTTGCTCCTTCGGCGCCTCCGAACGCTCCGGAGGACTCTCCCGCACAGGGTCGACAGCCACTTTCACCCTACCAGCGAGGTCAACGCCCCAACCCTCGAGTGGCCCCCGGCCGAGAAGTGCTCTTTCGTAGTCCTTACGACGACACGACGACTTACACCGACACGACGGCTTCCGACGCCCTTGCGACGATTCATCACACCTACGGCGGCTTCGGCCGGCCCGCGACCAGTGGAGGGCCCGTGCAGACCGACATCGATCCGCGCAACCTGATCGGCCGCAAGGCGTACGACCGCAACGGCGCGAAGATCGGCACGATCGACGAGGTCTACCTCGACGACGCGACCGGCGTCCCGGAGTGGGCGGCGATAAGGACGGGCCTGTTCACCCGCGACGCCTTCGTCCCCCTGGAGACCAGCGAACTCGTCGAGGGCACCCTCCAGGTCCCCTACGACCGCGCCCTGATCAAGGACGCCCCCGACTTCGGCGTGGGCCGCCACCTCTCCCCCGCCCAGGAGCTCCAGCTCTACCACCACTACGGCATGGACACGGTCGCCCCCACCCCACCGGAGGACCGCGACTTCGGAAAGATCGCCGGCGACGACACCACCCCCTAGCCCCCGGGCACCAGCGGCAACGCCTCCGCCTCCTCCAGCTCGGGATCGTCGACCCGGAACGTCCGCACCCGCCCCGGCACCGCGTCCCTGGGCGTCTCGAACCGCACGGTCACCCGCCCCACCCCGCTCCCCTGCACCCACCCCTGCCCGAACCCGGCGTGCCGCACGTCCTGCCCCGGCCGCCACCGGTGCTCGACGGGCACCGCCTCGGCCACCGCCACCACGGGCGCCTGCGGCACCTCCTCCTCGTCCCGGACCTCCTCCGCTGCCTGCGCAAACAGGTCCTCCTGGGTGAAGTCGGCGAGCCCCGACACCCCGACCCCGAGCAGCCGCACCCCGCCGGTGGTGTCCACGGACTCCAGCAGCCGCGCGGCTGCCTCCCGGACGACCGCCGGATCGTCGGTGGGCCCGCGCAGCGTCTCGGACCGGGTCAGCGTCGAGAAGTCGTACCGCCGCACCTTCAGCACGATGGTCCGCCCCGACAGCCGGGCCTCCCGCAGCCGCTGCACGCAGCGGTCCGCGAGCCGCCGCACCTCGAAGCCGACCCGCAGCCGGTCGTGGATGTCGACGTCGTACGTGTCCTCCACGGACACCGACTTGGTCTCCCGCTCGGCGACCACGGGCCGGTCGTCGCGCGCGAGCGCCATCGCGTACAGCCCCTGGCCGTGCGCCTTGCCGAGCAGCCGGACGAGTTCGTCCTCGCCGGCCTCGGCGATCTCGTCGACGGTGGTGATCCCGGCCCGGCGCAGATGGTCGCCGGTGGCCGGCCCGACCCCGGGCAGCGTCCGCACCGGCATCGGCCCGAGCAGCGCCCGCTCGGTGCCCGGCTCGATCAGTACGAGGCCGTCCGGCTTGGCCCGCTCGGAGGCGATCTTCGCGAGCATCTTCGACGCGGCGAGCCCCACCGACCCCGTGAGGCCCGTGACGGCCCGTATGTCCGCCCGCAGCCTGCTGCCCGTCTCCCGGGCCGACGCGCTGTCCCAGGCCGCCCCCTCGGCCTCCAGGTCCACGAACGCCTCATCCAGGCTGAGCGGCTCCACCAGCGGCGACAGCGCCCGCAGCAGCCCCATCACCTGCTCGCTGACCGCCCGGTACACCCCGAACCGCGGAACCAGATACGCCGCGTTGGGCGCGAGCCTGCGCGCCTGCGCCATCGGCATCGCCGAGTGCACCCCGAACACCCGGGCCTCGTACGACGCGGTCGCCACCACCCCGCGCGGCCCGAGCCCGCCGACGACGACCGCCTTCCCGCGCAGGCTCGGCTTGGCCGCCTGCTCCACCGAGGCGTAGAAGGCGTCCATGTCGAGGTGCAGGACCGTCGGCGCGTCTCTCACGTCTCCGATGCTGCACCACGCCACTGACATCGCCCCGAACACACGCCCGAGAGCGCCGTCAGACCGCCTTGTGCCGCCGCCGCGCCAGCTCGTCCGAGGGGTTGTGCCCGACCAGGGTCTCGCCGGTGTCGACCCGCTCGCCGTGCAGCTCGGACAGCGCGCCCTCCACGTCCCGCCAGACCACGCCGACGGCGATCCCGAAGACGCCCTGACCGCCCTGGAGCAGCGCGTGGACCTCGTCCGGCGAGGTGCACTCGTACACCGTCGCGCCGTCGCTCATGAGGGTCATGCGCTCCAGGTCGTGGAAGCCCTGTTCCCTCAGATGCAGCACCGCGCCGCGGATGTTCTGGAGGGACACGCCGGTGTCGAGGAAACGCTTCACGATCTTCAGGACGACGACGTCCCGGAAGCTGTAGAGGCGCTGGGTCCCCGACCCGTAGGCGGGGCGCACGCTGGGCTCGACGAGTCCGGTGCGCGCCCAGTAGTCCAGTTGCCGGTAGGTGATGCCGGCGGCCGCACAGGCCGTCGGCCCCCGGTAGCCGATCTCCTCGGACGCCATCGCCGCCGCCCCCTTGCTGCTGCTCGGCACGGCCGCCGGGCGCTGAGGAGCGTGATCGGCCGCGCTGCCGTGAAGCCGGTACGGGCCGCTTCCCCCGAACCCTCGTCCGGGGGCACCCCCAGCCGTACCGTCGCCGCTGCTTCTCACGCCGACCTCCGTCCTTGACCTGCCTTCTCGACGGTAGGCAGTCACCAGGGGTGCGTCAACGATCGCCACACTCGGCACGCCGAGTGATAATCACCCTGGGAGTGGTTTCCCGTACCCCACCGCGGGGAAAGGCTAGCCGAATGCGCCGAGGCGATGCCGTAGGACGCTCTCACTGGCCGCTGGCAATTGCCGAACCGAGACGCCATCGCGACCTGCGGGTGTCCGGCGGACGGGTCACTGGTTGCTGGTGCCGAAGTCCTCGGGCGAGATCTGGTCGAGGAACTCGCGGAACTTCTCCACCTCGTCCTCCTGCTCGTCCGGGATGGCGATGCCCGCGTCGTCGAGCACCGTGTCGCTGCCGTAGATCGGCGTGCCGGTGCGCAGGGCCAGCGCTATGGCGTCGGACGGGCGGGCGCTGACCTCGACACCGCTGGCGAAGACCAGCTCGGCGTAGAAGACGCCTTCCCTGAGGTCCGTGATGCGCACCTCGGTCAGCTCCTGGCCGACGGCCTCCAGCACGTCCTTGAACAGGTCGTGGGTGAGCGGCCGGGCGGGTGCCATGCCCTGCTGGGCGAAGGCGATCGCGGTCGCCTCCCCCGGCCCGATCCAGATGGGGAGGTAACGGTCGCCTCCCACTTCACGCAGGAGCACGATCGGTTGGTTGGAGGGCATTTCGACCCGGACACCTACGACATCGAGCTCGTTCACACAGCAACCCTAGGCCGTGCCCGGGACGTTTGGGTAGTCGGGCCCCTGCCGGACGGCCGATCCGCCGAGGGCGAACGCCCGTGTCAGGGCAGCCGCACCCCGAGAGCGGTCTGCACCAGCGCGGAGTGCAGCCGGACCGTGAGCGAGGCGAGTTCCTTCGTACGCGCCTGGGCGTGGGCCCGCGTCTGCGGGTTGCGGTGGAGCCGCAGCGGGGCGACCACCTGGTCGACGAGGCCGGCCTCGCGGTCGGCCGCCGCCTTCATCACCCGAAGGTGGCGCGGCTCGATCCCGAAGCGCCCGAGTTCGACGACGAGCGCGGCGACGGTGGCCGTCTCGGCGTCGTACACGCCGTCCTCCAGGGGGGCGACGAGGCCGTAGGACTCCCACTCGGCGAGTTCGCGCTCGTCGATGCCGGCGGCCGCCAGCAGCTCGGCGCGGCCGATGCGGGCAACAGTGGGACCGACGGTGTCACCGGGGTCGGGGACCGGTTCGCCGTCCCGCTGCCTGCCCACGGTCGGCAGGGGGACGGCCTCGCCGCGCTCCAGGGCCTCCAGGTGCTCCCGGATGACCTTCAGCGGCAGGTAGTGGTCGCGTTGCAGGCGCAGGATGCGAGCGAGCCGCTCGACGTCCCGCGGGCTGAACTTGCGGTACCCGGAGGGGGTCCGCTCGGGCTCGACGAGCCCTTCCGACTCCAGGAAGCGGATCTTGGAGACGGTGACTTCGGGGAATTCGTCCCGCAGCACGTTCAGCACGGCGCCGATGCTCATCGGCCCGGCCTCCGTGGCGGCGGTGCCGTCTCCGGCACCGCCCCTCGGTGTTCTCAGCATGGACCTTCCCTGGGACAACCCCGGACGAGTCCGGGGCGGGTCAGTAGCCGCGCTGGCTCGCGTAGAAGACCAGCCGGTACTTGCCGATCTGCACCTCGTCGCCGTTGTTCAGCGCGACCTCGTCGATCCGCTCGCGGTTGACGTAGGTGCCGTTGAGACTGCCGACGTCCGCGACCTTGAACGCGCCGTCCGGGCCGCGCCGGAACTCCACGTGGCGGCGCGAGACCGTCACGTCGTCCAGGAAGATGTCGCTCTGCGGGTGACGGCCGGCCGTCGTCAGGTCGCCGTCCAGCAGGAAACGGCTGCCCGAGTTGGGGCCCCGGCGGACCACCAGCAGGGCCGACCCCAGCGGCAGCGCCTCGACGGCGGCCTGCGCCTCGGGCGACAGCGCCGGGAGCGCGGTCTGACCGGTGACCTCGGAGTCGTACGCCTCCAGGCCGGAGATGGAGATGGTGGAGGTGGTCTCCGAGGCACGCTCGGGCGTCACGCCCGGACGCAGCGGAGCACCGCAGTTGGAGCAGAAGCGGCTGTTCTCCGCGTTGCGGTTACCGCACCTCGAACACACCAGGGCCGACATAGGGGAAAACCCTCCACCCGCACTTGAGGCTGACGGTTGGCCGAAACCTATGTCGCCGGACTGCGCAGGGTCAACAGACGCCGCGCCCTGACCTCCGGAAATGTCACCCCCCGCCACCTGGTCCCGAAACAGCGGACGCTGACCTTCGTCGCCTGGCTGTGCGCGATGGCGGGCGGTGGCGTTCTCGCCGCCCTCTCCTCGCGCGCTCTTGCCGAACAACTTCGCAAACAACTTCACGGGCGATTCCCCTTGACCGAAACAGACCCGCCCGTGGGGCAGGACGAACCCTGACTCAATACACCGGCCGACCCGGACACCTTCACAACGTCCGTATCCACCAGACAGTTTCCACCACCGACCACCCGATCGGTGCGCCGACCCCCCGCAACCTCATGCCCCTGCCGGACGGCCCCCATGCACCCCCGGTTCACCGGGCCGACGACCGAGCGTAGTCAGGCTGCTTCGCCGCCCGCAAGGCGTCCACGACGATCTTGTCGGATCGCTCCACCGTGACGGTGGCCTGCTCCTTCTCCAGGGTCTGCACCACACCTCCCGGGATGTTGAGCGCCGGTTCCAGATCCTCGGGCTTGCCGATGACCTGGAAACGATACGGAGTACGGATCTGGTTCCCGTCCACGCTCACTCCGTTGTCGCCGTCCGTGAAGTACGTCCCGGCGACGACGCGCACGCCGTTCACCTGGATCGCCTCCGCGCCGGCCGCGCGCAGCTCCTGGATCGCGTCGAGCAGCATGTCCGCCTCGACCGTCCCCTTCGTGTCGTCGATGGTCATCGTGATACCCGGCCCCTGGGCCGCCACCGTGCCCGCGAGGATGCCGAGTTGCCTCTCCTTCTCGATCGTCTGCTTCCGGGCCTCCTCGGCCTGGTCGGAGCTGTTCTCCAGCTCCTGACGCTGCTTGTCGAGCCCGGTCTTCTCGTCCTCAAGACGCTGACTGCGGTCGTCCAGTTCATCGAGGATCCGTACGAGGTCCTCCTGGCGCGCGCCGCGCAGCGCGTTGTCGCTGTCGCTGTTGGAGGCGACCTGGACGGCGAGCCCGAAGCCGAGGCCGAACAGCAGCAGCGCGACGATCAGCTGAGCGCGCGTCACCCGCGGCGGCCACAGCCCCTGCACGAGGCGCTGACGGCCGGTCACCCCGGGCCCGGCGGACGGCTCGTCGGCCTCGCGCGCGGGCGCCGCCTCGATCTCCTGCGGCAGTTCCCTGCGCAGCCGGTGGCCGGGTTCCTGGTCTTCCTGGCTCATCGGCGTCACGCCCTGAAGACGTGCCGGCGGATCGCCGCGGCGTTCGAGAAGATCCGGATGCCGAGGACCACCACGACACCCGTCGACAACTGGGCGCCCACACCCAGCTTGTCGCCCAGGAACACGATCAGCGCGGCGACGACCACGTTCGACAGGAACGACACCACGAAGACCTTGTCGTCGAAGATGCCGTCGAGCATGGCCCGCAGCCCGCCGAAGACGGCGTCCAGCGCCGCCACCACGGCGATCGGCAGATACGGCTCGACGGCCGCCGGAACCTCGGGCCGGACCAACAGGCCGGCCACGACTCCCACGACGAGGCCCAGTACGGCGATCACGATGTGCCTTTCTCACTTCTCGGCTGTGCGGTTCGGACGATCACACTCGGCGCGGCGGGCAACCGAAGGTCCTTCTCCGTGGAGATGGCCGTCCGAATGCCGTAGTTCTCCTGGAGAGCGTTCAGATACAGGCCGTCCGCGCTGTTCTGGAACCGGGTGCTCAGCTTGTCCCCGTCCCCCACGGCGAGCACCGTGTACGGCGGCACCAGCGGCTTGTTGTCGACCAGTATCGCCTCCCCGGCGGCCCTGATCGCCGACAGCGCCGTCAGCCGCTGCCCGTTGACGGAGACGGCCTCCGCACCGGACTCCCACATCCCGTTGACGACCCGCTGGAGGTCCCGGTCGCGCACCCGCCCGGTGTCCGAGAAACCGGACGTCTCGCGCGGGTCGGCACCGCCCCCGGTGGTCGCCTCCTTGGCGTCGTCCACGACGAGCTTGACGCCCGGCCCGTGGACGGCGACGGCCCCCGACAGGATGCCTACCAGGTCCGCCCGGCCGCTGCCGCCGCTGTTCTCCAGGGCCTCGCGCTGACGGGCGCTCACCTCGTCGCGGAGCGTGTCCACGGCCTTCTCCAGCTTGTCAGCGGCCTCGGACTCCCGGTCGATCCTGTCGATCAGCTCCTGGCGCTCCTTGGCCACCACCGGGGCCGACACGCGCGCCTGCGCGGCGCCCACGGTCACGACGAGCGCCGCGAGCACCAGTCCCCCGGCGAGGCCGAGTCTGGCCTTCAGCGTCTTGGGGAGGCCGCCCGTCCCCTCGGCCCGCCTGCGCGCGGCGGCTTCGGCGTAGCCCTCGTCGAGGCTGTGGTCCATGACGTTGGTGAGCAGCGACATGGAGGCGTCCGGACGCGACGCGCGCGCGGGTGTGCTCCGAACGGGGGGCTGCTGCGGCATGCCGCACATCGTCGCACGTCGCGGGGGCTGCTTCCGAACGGCCCCACCGGCGTGCCGGACAGGCCCCCTTGGGGACACTTGTCCGGCACGCGCGCGTGCGCCCGGCTTCTAGCGCCCGGCTCCGTCCACCACCGACGACCACTCGTCCAGCAGGGCCTGCGCGGAGGCGTCGTCCGGTCCCTCGGCCCACAGATGGGTGACCGCCTCGGCCGGATCGGGCAGCACCATCACCCAGCGGCCGTCCGTCTCCACCACCCGCACCCCGTCCGTGGTGTCCACGAAGCGTTCTCCGGCCTCTTCGACGACCCGCCGCATCACGAGCCCCTTGACGGCCCACGGGGTCGCCACATCGCGCCTGAGGACGTGCGCCCTCGGGATCCGCGCATCGATCTGACTCAACGTCAACTGCGTCCGCGCGACCAGCCCGATCAGCCGTACGAACGCGGCGGTCCCGTCGAACACCCCGCTGAACTCCGGGACGATGAACCCGCCCTTCCCGTCCCCGCCGAAGATGGTCGCCTCGTCCCGCCCGACCCGCGTCAGATCGTCCGGCGACGTCGTCGTCCACTCGACCTGCGTGCCGTGGTACGCCGCCACCTGCTCGGCGATCCGCGTCGTCGTCACCGGCAGCGCCACCCGCCCGCTGCGCCGCTCGGCGGCCACCAGGTCAAGCATCACCAGCAGCGCCCGGTCGTCCTCGATGATCCGCCCCTTCTCGTCGACGAGCGACAGCCGCTCACCGACCGGGTCGAACCGCACCCCGAACGCGGCCCGCGACGACGCCACGATCTCCCCGAGCCGCACCAGCCCGCCCCGCCGCATCTCTCCCGTCTCGGTCGGCCGCGCCTCGTCGAGCCCCGGATTGACGGTCAGCGAGTCCACCCCGAGCTTCCCCAGCAGACTGGGCAGCACAAGCCCGGCGCTCCCGTTCGAAGCGTCCACGACGACCTTCAGCCCGGACTCGGCAATCCCGGACGTGTCGACGTTCCGCAGCAACGACCCCGTGTACGAGTCGAACACGCTCGCCGGAAAATGCAGATCCCCGATCTCCCCGGGAAACGCCCGCCGGTACTCCTGCCGCGCGAACACCCGGTCCAGCTTCCGCTGACTGGCCTGCGAGAGATCGGCCCCCTGCCCGTCGAAGAACATGATGTCCACGGAATCCGGCACCCCGGGCGACGTCCGGATCATGATCCCGCCCGCACTCCCCCGCGCGGTCTGCTGCCGCGCCACGGGCAGCGGTACGTTCTCCAGGTCCCGTACGTCGATGGCGCTCGCCTGCAGCGCGGAGATCACCGCCCGCTTCAGCGCCCGCGCACCACGCGAGTGATCGCGGGCCGTCGTGACGGTCGCCCCCTTCTTCAGGGTCGTCGCATAGGCGCCCGCCAGCCGTACGGCCAGCTCCGGGGTGATCTCGACGTTCAGGATCCCCGACACCCCACGGGCACCGAAGAGATGCGCCTGACTGCGCGACTCCCAGATCACCGACGTGTTGACGAAGGCGCCGGCCTCGATCGTCTTGAACGGGTAGACCCGTACGTTCCCCTGGACGATCGACTCCTCGCCGATCAGACACTCGTCCCCGATGACCGCGCCGTCCTCGATCCGCGCCGCCCGCATGATGTCGGTGTTCTTCCCGACGACACACCCGCGCAGATTGCTCTGCTGCCCGACGTACACGTTGTCGTGCACGACCGCCTTGTGCAGAAAGGCCCCGCTCTTGACGACGACGTTCGACCCGACGACCGTATGCTCCCGGATCTCCGCCCCGGCCTCGACCTTGGCGTAGTCCCCGATGTACAGCGGCCCTCGCAGTACGGCGTCGGCGTGCACCTCGGCGCCTTCGGCGACCCAGACGCCCGGCGAGATCTCGAACCCGTCGATCTCGACGTCGACCTTGCCTTCGAGGACGTCCGCCTGGGCCTTCACATAGCTCTCGTGCGTCCCTACGTCCTCCCAGTAGCCCTCGGCGACATAGCCGTAGACTGGCTTGCCCTCCTTCATCAGCTGCGGGAAGACGTCACCGGACCAGTCCACCGGCACATCGGCCTCGACGTAGTCGAAGACCTCGGGCTCCATGACATAGATCCCGGTGTTCACGGTGTCGGAGAAGACCTGGCCCCAGGTCGGCTTCTCCAGGAACCGCTCGACCTTGCCCTCCTCGTCGACGATCGTGATGCCGAATTCCAGCGGGTTGGGAACCCTGGTCAGACAGACCGTGACCAGCGCCCCCTTCTCCTTGTGGAAAGTGATGAGGTCGGTGAGGTCGAAGTCGGTCAGCGCATCGCCGGAGATGACGAGGAAAGCATCGTCCTTCAACGCCTCTTCGGCGTTCTTGACGCTTCCGGCGGTACCGAGTGGCTTCTCCTCGTTGGCATAGCTGAGCTCCATTCCGAGCTCTTCGCCGTCACCGAAGTAGTTCTTGACCAGCGATGCCAGGAACTGGACAGTAACGACGGTCTCGTTGAGACCATGCCTTTTGAGCAGCCGCAGAACGTGCTCCATGATCGGCCTGTTGGCCACCGGCAGGAGCGGTTTGGGCATGCTTGAGGTCATGGGGCGAAGGCGTGTGCCCTCGCCTCCGGCCATCACGACGGCCTTCATGTCGGAAGCGTCCTCCTTGAAGAGACGACGGTCTAGCCGACTTCACCCGTCCAGATTGTCCCGCACTTCTCCGCCGCGGGCCATCGAGGCACTGCTGACGCCGATCGGCGAGCTCAGTCGGCCATGGCGTCCGCACGGATCAGGCGGCGGACCTGTACCACGTAGAGGACTCCTGCCCACCAATACAGCGTTGTACCCCACCCTGTGAACGCCCAGCCGAAAATCGCGGCGAGTGACGAGAGCCAGCCACTTCCGTCACTGAGCAGCAGCAACGGGAAGGCGTACATCAGGTTGAAGGTCGCCGCCTTGCCCAGGAAGTTCACCTGCGGCGGCGGATAGCCGTGGCGCCTGAGGATGCCCACCATCACCAGGAGAACCAGTTCTCGCGCGAGAAGTAGAGCCGTCAACCAGAGCGGCAGAATCTCGCGCCAGGTGAGGCCGACGAGCGTCGAGAGAATGTACAGCCGGTCGGCCGCCGGATCGAGCAGCCGGCCGAGACTGCTGATCTGGTTCCACTTCCGGGCGAGCTTGCCGTCCAGGTAGTCGCTGACACCGCTCAGCGCGAGCACCAGAAACGCCCAGCCGTCGCTCTTCGGCCCTCCGAACTCGGGCCTGAGAATCAGCCACAGAAAGATCGGCACGCCGACGAGGCGAGCCATGCTGAGGATGTTCGGGATGGTGAGGACCCGGTCAGTCTGGACACGGGTCTCCTGGACCTCCACCCGGGGGCCTCCGTAGAAAACGAGCCAACGATGCCCCCTGACCCTACCTCAACGCAAAAAAGCTCTGGCTCCTGGGCTTGTGTGCCCAAGAGCCAGAGCTCTAAAAGGAGTTCGGCGGCGTCCTACTCTCCCACAGGGTCCCCCCTGCAGTACCATCGGCGCTGTAAGGCTTAGC